>NZ_CACSIH010000038.1:0-257 GCF_902705805.1 Alteromonas alvinellae
CAGATATCCAAAATGGCTTGTTGTTCTATCTCAGTTAGCTTATTTGCAGGCGTCGGCCTGCTCGCCTCCGGGCGCTTATCTGCACAAATTCCATCCGCGTCCCGCCATCGTTGTAACGTGCGCAGGGATAAGCCGATGATGCCACAGGCTTTGTGCTTTCTGGCCCCCGCACTAACGGCTTCATCAATCAGTGAAATATAGTATTGCCTATCTGAGAACGTGGTTAGTTGTCCTCGTCTTCCCCCCAGTAGGCATTT
>NZ_CACSIH010000039.1:0-1367 GCF_902705805.1 Alteromonas alvinellae
ACGATGGAATGGTCTCCCCCCTCAAACGGCATCGCAATGTGCCAAACTTGGAATTGAACAATCAAGTTAACAAGGTGAGGAGACCAAGATGGATATTACAACGATTGGGCTGGATTTAGCAAAAAGTGTGAGTCATGTGGTGTGCTGTAATCAGGCAGGCAAGATTGTGCGAAAAAAAATGTTGAGACGAACTCAGATACTGCATTTTTTTAGTGAGCTAGCACCCTGTTTGGTGGGGGTTGAGTCATGTGCCAGTGCGCATTATTGGGCAAGAGAAATAGCGAAGTATGGCCATCAGGTAAAACAAATCGCACCACAGCATGTAAAAGCGTATGTGCGGGGTAATAAGACGGATTTTAATGATGCGCTGGCGATAGCAGAAGCAGTAGTACGCCCCGAGATGCGGTTTGTGCGAACGAAAACGCAAACCCAACAAGATATTCAGGCATTACACGTGATGCGTAAGAAGTGTGAGCGGGATAGAACCGCCAACAGTAATGAAATACGGGGGTTGCTCAATGAGTACGGGATCATCCTTCCGGTAGGCATCAGTCATGTCTATAAATCACTGCCTGAATTATTTGACCGGCAGGTTGAGAATGGTTTGAGTGAATTGTTCAAAGAACTGTTAGAGCGACACTATCAAAAACTTGTAGAGCTGGATGAGCACCTGAACTGGTATACAAAGAAAATTAAACAACTAAGCCAACACGAAGCTTGTAGACGACTACAAAGTATTCCCGGAGTTGGCCCAATTATAGCCAGTGCGCTTTATCAACATATCGGCAATGGCAGTGAGTTTAAGAATGGTCGGGCAGTTTCATCATCATTGGGGCTGGTACCCAAACAACATAGCTCAGGGGGCAAGCATAATTTACAAGGGATTAGTAAGCGTGGAGATAGCTATCTAAGAACCTTACTCATTCATGGTGCCAGGGCTGTCATGCGAGTGAGTAAACATAAAGAGACGCCATTGTCTCAATGGATAAAGCGAATAGAGCAAACGCGGGGGAGAAACAAAGCCGCGGTTGCACTGGCTAATAAATTGGCCCGAATAGCTTGGGCACTATTAGCACAAGGTGGCGATTATCAGCCTGAGTTGACAACCGCTTAAGTTAATAATGAACCAGTTCACTTCCAAGGATTGCAAGAGTAAACAAACGTGATGACAATACGGTTAAACCGACATATCGAAAACCTGATAGGGCGTGTGGATTATTAATCCGAGTCAACGATAAGGACGATATGGGCGAAGTTCATCGAGGCTCGAAGTGAAAATACTTCAACGAGAAGCCGGATATACGGACGCAAACCATTTTAGTCAAAACAGCATGTTTACTCTTGCAATAACGGGGGAGACCATATAC
>NZ_CACSIH010000040.1:0-392 GCF_902705805.1 Alteromonas alvinellae
GATAGCCACCATCCCGAAGGGCCAAAAGGAAGTCTGGAGCGATCTGGTCAGGGCAGTGGGAAACTGGCGCGAAGAGACCATGACCTACTTCGAGACGGACATGCCCGTCACCAACGCTTACACGGAGTCCATCAACCGACTGGCCAAGGACAAGAACCGTGAAGGGCGCGGTTACTCCTTCGAGGTGATGCGGGCACGAATGCTCTACACCACGAAGCACAAGAAGAAGGCACCGACTGCGAAGGTCTCTCCTTTCTACAAGAAAACCATCGGTTACGGACTGCCGGACTTCGCAGAGGAACTCAACTACGGAGTCGATCTATCAACCATCTGAGGGTGGTATCAGATTGATGGGGTGAAGGTGCCCCATCAACCATTAAATCCGTATACCC
>NZ_CACSIH010000041.1:0-36036 GCF_902705805.1 Alteromonas alvinellae
CAACAACAGTTAATCCGAACATAGCCAAACAAAAAGCCCGAGAAGTACGCCGGTAACGGCATAAGACAAATTATTGAACGACATACTTTTCCTAAAAGATTTACCAAACAATTCGCACACTAAACGCGCGCGACAATAAGCAATAATGCTCCAAACTAGTGCAGCTGAAGGCTGCCTTTTCAAACATTTACTCTATTCGTATGGGCTAAGACAGCGTACCCAATAGCATGTGCGTGCCGTTGAACGGCGAAAATGCTCGTTTCAACGAAGTGACCTAAAATCCGTACCAAAACCCACACGAATTCAGTGTCGCAATATTTGCGCCAACCCCTATCAAAATTCCTTCAAATTCGGTACTATCCGCGGTCTTAAATTTTTAACGAAATAAGCGGACTATGTTTGAAATAAACCCCGTTATGAATGCGATAAAAGATATCCGCGAGCGCACTGAAGCGCTTAGGGGGTATCTTTGACTTTGATGCAAAGTCAGAGCGTTTAGAAGAAGTTAGCCGAGAGTTAGAAAGTCCTGACGTTTGGAACGAGCCAGACAGAGCGCAGGCCCTTGGCAAAGAAAAAGTGGCCCTGGAGCAAATCGTAGAGACGATCCACAAGCTCGATCAGGGAACTGAAGACGTTGAAGGTCTCGTTGAATTGGCCGTTGAAGCCGAAGATGAAGACACCTTCGTTGAGGCCCAAAGTGAACTTGATGGCTTAATTGAGCAACTAGAAGTGCTTGAGTTTCGCCGCATGTTTTCTGGTCCTAATGATGAAAACGACTGCTACATTGATATTCAGTCAGGCTCTGGTGGTACAGAAGCGCAAGATTGGGCCAATATGCTACTGCGCATGTATTTGCGTTGGGGCGAAGCGCACGGTTTCAAAACGGAACTTATTGAAGTGTCGGAAGGCGAAGTTGCGGGCATTAAAAGTGCTACGTTGCGCGTTCAGGGCGAATATGCGTTTGGCTGGCTGCGCACAGAAACAGGCGTACACCGCTTAGTACGTAAATCGCCGTTTGACTCGGGTAACCGCCGTCATACGTCGTTTTCATCTGCGTTTGTATATCCTGAAATTGATGACGACATCGATATTGAAATTAACCCGTCTGATTTACGTATAGACACCTATCGCGCATCGGGCGCGGGTGGTCAGCACGTAAACAGAACGGATTCAGCGGTACGTATTACCCATGAACCTACGGGCATTGTGGTGCAGTGTCAGAACGACCGCTCGCAGCACAAAAACAAAGATCAGGCGATGAAGCAGTTAAAAGCCAAACTTTATGAGTTTGAACTGCAAAAACAAAACGCCGAAAAACAAGCGATGGAAGACAGCAAGTCTGATATCGGCTGGGGAAGCCAAATACGCTCTTACGTATTGGACGACTCTCGCATTAAAGATTTGCGCACCGGCGTGGAAACACGTAACACTCAAGCCGTGCTAGATGGCGACTTGGACAAATTTATTGAAGCCAGCCTGAAATCTGGGCTGTAAACCGAACAACGAAGTGAAAGGTTATGACTGACCAACAAACAGACGATAACAAATTGATTGCAGAGCGCCGTGCTAAGCTAAGCGCTATTCGCGAGCAGTGCCGTGCAAACGGTTTCCCAAACAGCTTCCGTCGCGAAAACTATGCGGATGAGCTTCAAGCTAAGTTCGGTGAATTCGACAAAGAAACGCTACAAGAGCAGGGTAACAAAGTAAGCATCGCTGGCCGTATTATGGCAAAGCGTGGCCCTTTCATGCTGCTTCAAGATATGACTGGCCGTATTCAGGCATATGCAGATAAAGACACGCAAAAAGCCCTTAAAGCAAAATATGGTGCACTAGATATTGGTGATATTATTGGCGTGGCGGGTGACCTGCATAAATCTGGTAAAGGCGACCTTTACGTGAACATGGAGCAATACGAGTTGCTAACCAAAGCACTTCGTCCATTGCCAGAAAAATTCCACGGATTGAGCGACCAAGAAACAAAATATCGCCAGCGCTACGTTGATTTGATCACAAGTGAACAAACGCGCAAAACGTTCATGATCCGTAGCAAGATTGTAAACGGTATTCGCAATTATCTTACCGAACGTGACTACCTTGAAGTAGAAACCCCAATGCTTCAGGTCATTCCTGGTGGCGCGACAGCGAAGCCGTTTGTGACTCACCACAATGCGTTAGATATCGATATGTACCTGCGTATTGCACCAGAGCTTTACCTTAAGCGCCTAGTGGTTGGTGGTTTTGAGCGTGTATTCGAAATTAACCGTAACTTCCGTAACGAAGGCTTATCAACCCGTCACAACCCAGAGTTTACTATGCTTGAATTCTACCAAGCGTATGCAGACTATAATGACCTGATGAACCTTACCGAAGATATGCTGCGCACGCTGGCAGAAGATATTCTTGGTACAAGCATTATCAAAAACACAACCAAAGACGCTGAAGGCAACGTAACGTCTGAAGTTGAATACGATTTTGGTAAGCCGTTTGACCGCTTAAGCATGGGCGAAGCTATTCTTAAGTACTGGCCAGAAGCTAACGAAGAAGCTATCCGCGACCCAGAGGCGAACCTTGACGCGCTTAAAGCAATGGCGAAACAACTTCACATTAAAGAGCCTGAAGTTGACGGCATTTGGGGGGCGGGTAAGTATCTTTGCGAAATCTTCGAAGCGACAGCGGAAGAGAAGCTTATTCAACCTACGTTTATTACAGAGTATCCGTGGGAAGTATCGCCGCTTGCGCGCCGTAACGACAACAACCCATTCATTACAGACCGCTTCGAGTTCTTTGTAGGTGGACGTGAATTAGCGAATGGCTTTAGCGAGCTTAACGACCCAGAAGATCAGGCGGAACGTTTTGCGAAGCAGGTTGAAGAGAAAGACGCTGGCGACGATGAAGCCATGCACTTTGACGATGACTACATCCGCGCCCTTGAATATGGCTTGCCGCCAACGGCGGGTGAAGGTATCGGTATTGACCGTCTAGCTATGCTATTTACTGATAGCTCTACCATTAAAGATGTTATCTTGTTCCCACACATGAAGCCTCAGGCGCCAAAAGACGCGCAGGAAGCGGGTGAACAAGAATAATTTTAATCCTTAAATAGCGTGATTTAGGTGTTCGGCGCAGTTAAAGCTTCAGCGCCTTAACACGCTCTACTAAAAGGGTATTCTCGGGAACGGGAATACCCTTTTTTGTTGCCATATCTACAATGTAACCGTTGATGGCGTCTATTTCTGTTTGTCTACCGTGGGCAACATCCTGATGCATACTTGAGTAGTTTTCTCCGGTCGCCTTGGCGACAGACAGCACATTTTCATGAACTGACAGTGCATCAAAATCTAGCCCGTAAGCATTCGCTACCTGTGTGAACTCATCGCAAATTGCGATGCGGCTTTGTTCAAATTCAGGCTTAGCAATGTGCTTATTTTGGATATTGTGAAGCGCCGTTAGTGGGTTAATCACGGCATTAACGGAAAGCTTCGTCCATAGTGCTTTTAGAATATTACTTTGGTATTGCACCGGCGGAAGTGCGTTGTCTAGCGTGGCAATTGCGCTTGCTAGCTGTGGCACTATTTGTGAAAGGTCGGTCAAAGTTTGAGGTGATGGTTTATTTACATTTGGCGCGCCAATTTGCGTTGCGCCAACGCCAGTATACTTAACATGAAAACCGTTTGATGTACTTACTTTTAACGCGCCATGACTGGTTGTAGCAAGAAGCAAAGGATAATCGCCGCCGAGTAAATCTCTTGCGACCTCAAGCCCACCCATACCGTTGTGCAGTAGCACTACGGTAGGTTGTTGCGTGAGATAGGGAAGCCATTGCATTAAGGCTGCTTTAAGTTGATATACTTTTAAGGGGAATATCAGCACATCACTTTTAGGTAACACAATAGGTGAAGGTTTGGCTGGTTTTAGCGCAGTGGTTTGGCCGTTTTGCCAATGTGCGCAAGACGGCATGGTTTTCATATCTCTGGGGTAGCAGTCATACGGCACGCCGTTCTTCTGGGCGCTCGCAGCAATTAGGCTTCCTATGGCACCGCCGCCGACTATATTTAGTTTACCCATTAGCATCTATTAAACACTCAATGTCGTTCTATTTTATTATGGTCATCGACACTTATCAGGCCTATCGCACTTTTCCTTATTGCGCCGGCACATAGCGTGCGGGTAGGGAAGGCCATGGATAAGTCTCTGGTGCGTTAAGTCCGTTGTACCAAGCCTGCACGTCGTCTTCGTTTATGACTTCACCTTTATCGAAAGGTGCAGTAACCGCTAATTCACCAGAAGATAAAGGAAGCTGTAAATGCCATGCATGAAGATACAGCCTGTCTGATGCCTCACCACCATAAAGTGTATCACCCAAAATAGGTGCGCCAATGCTTTTAAGCGCAACACGAATTTGATGGGTTTTCCCCGAGTGAGGCTTAACGATAAACCCTCGGGTACCGGGCTTAGCCGCGTTACTGAAAAACTGAGTGATAGCCGGATTTTCTAAAGTTTTAAGCAAAATCCGCTGACCGCCTCGACGATTTTTCATATCGCCCATTATCATGCCTTGCTTTTTTTTGGGTTTTTGGCTGCTTAAAGCCAAGTAGTATTTGCTGACGCGTCTTGATGAGAAAAGCTCGCCAATTTCACTGGCTACAGCTGCATTTTTAGCAAGGCACAAGCAGCCCGAAGTGCCCGTATCTAGACGGTGGCAAAGATGCAGTTCTGTCAAACTCAACTGCTTTTTTAACCGGGTAACAATGCCTTCTACTTTCTCTGCTTTACCGTTTTCGGCAGTACTGTCACCAAAGTCAGCCTCTTTGGTGGCATCGTGCATAGCAATGCCAATAGGCTTGTTGACAATAATAAGGTCTGTATTTTCAAAGAGAACGGGGATCGGCTGCACTAGCTATTTTCTAACTCTGAAATGGCTTCTTCATAGTCAAGCTCGTCGACTGCATCAATAATTGCGGCCCGTTTGTCTTGAGGTAAAGCAAGAGCATCTAACCATTCATCTAGCTTGTCCTGTGCAATAAACTCGCTCGCTTTCAGCGCCGACAATAACTGTTTGCGAGCCTGCTCAGCTGCCGCGCCGTTTTCTGGTGCAGGTGAGGTAGCTTCTGGCTGGTTAATCAGTGTGTCTACCGTCGCAATGGTTTCATTAAGTACTGCGATAAACGCAGGGTATTCTTCAGCCACGCGTTTGTCATTTCTAAAACCGCTTTCAATCGGTTTACTCGCATTATGCAATGCAAAAAGCCCAAGGTTTCCTGTCACCCCTTTCAGAGTGTGAACAAGAGAATAGGCTTCATTAAAGTCACCTTTAGCAACATGCGCTTGTAAGTCAGCATCAAGAGAACGGTATTCATCCGTAAATTTACCAAGAAGGGTGAACAACAGTTTTTTATTACCACTTAACTGTGACATTCCGAAGTCGATATCGAGCACTGTTGTTGACTGTTCCATACATCTATCCTTTTATTTCGCAACTTCTAATGGGAAATTTCTTATCCAGGCAGAAACTATTTGTCAGTTCATTCGTACCACTTAACGAATTCAACTAGCTAACAGCTTCTTTACCAAAGACTATGAAGTGTAAGTGTATTTCAGAAATACACAAATTAATACAATCATAGCAAAGTCGAAGCAAGTAAAGCGCTAAAAAGTCTGGTAATCTTCGGTGTTCGCTCGCGCTTTTTAGTCGCAATTTTAAACTTAATCGTCAGCTGTGGTGATGAATTACGGCAAAGTATAGTCAGAGTGAAGTCGAGTGAAAGAATGTAGTAATTTAAAAGGAATCATCATGTCAGGAAAACTGACCCTACGTACCCTCTTTATGACCATAGGCGTCATTGCAGTAACAGCGTGTCAGCACGTACAGGAAGAGAAAACAAATAGTCAACTCGACACTGTAGCTGGCGCGTCAAACACCGTGTCGATCCCTTACGAAAAATACACATTAGATAACGGGCTCACGGTCATTCTGCACGAAGACCATTCTGATCCGCTGGTTCACGTCGATGTTACCTATCACGTTGGCTCTGCGCGAGAAGACGTAGGTAAATCGGGTTTTGCTCACTTCTTTGAACACATGATGTTTCAAGGCTCAAAACACGTTGCCGATGAGCAGCATTTTAAGGTTATTACGGAATCGGGCGGTAACTTAAACGGTACAACCAATACCGACCGCACTAACTATTTTGAAACTGTGCCTGCCAACCAATTAGAAAAAGTCCTTTGGTTAGAGTCTGACAGAATGGGCTATCTGTTAGAAGCCGTAGACCAAACAAAGTTTGAAAACCAAAGAGAAACGGTTAAAAACGAGCGCGCCCAACGTGTGGATAACCAGCCTTATGGATTGCGTTTCGAGTTGAACGGTGAAGCGCTATACCCAGAAGGGCATCCATACTCGTGGATGACTATCGGCTATGTAGAAGACTTAGACCGGGTTGACGTTAATGACCTAAAAGCCTTTTTTAAGCGCTGGTATGGCCCGAACAACGCGGTCCTAACTATTGGTGGCGATATCGACGTGGCTAAAACCAAAGCGTGGGTGAATAAATACTTTGGGGAAATCCCAACTGGACCAAAAGTAGAAGAGCCTGAGCCTCAGCCAGTAACGCTAGACGAAACCCGTTATGTAACGTTAGAAGATAAAGTTCATCTTCCGCTTCTGCAAATAACTTATCCTACAGTATATGGTCGCCATGAAGACGAAGCGCCGCTTGACGTGCTGGCCGATATTTTAGGCGGTGGAAAAACCTCACTGTTTTACAAAAACCTAGTGAAAGAAGGCATGGCGGTGCAAGCCGTGGTGTCTCACCCTTGCCGCGAACTTGCATGTGAATTCCAGCTACTCGCTTTGGCTAACCCTGCAAAAATTACCTCTCTTTCTTCTCTCCAGAACGTACTGAATGAAACCCTAAAAGAGTTTGAGACACGTGGTGTAACGGCAGATGATTTAGCGCGTACAAAAGGACAAATTGAAGCGCGTACGGTATTTGGCTTACAAAGTGTATCTGGCAAAGTGTCAGCCCTCGCCGCTAACGAAACCTTTTACCAAACGCCAGATTTGATTGCCGAAGATATTGCGCGCTATAACGCCGTAACCGCTGAAGACGTTATGCGTGTTTACAATAAATATATTAAAGACGCCAATAGCGTTGTATTAAGCGTGGTGCCCAAAGGGCAGGTTCAGCTCGCTGCGGCTAAGCAGACCTTTGAACGTCCGGTGAGAAATATTGAAATCGATACGGTAGAGGTGTCTGATGATGAAGCCTTTTCCAGTGCCCTATCTACCAATACCGCCCCTAGCTTTGATAGAAGCGTAATGCCGAAAGCCGGTGAAGCACCGGTTGTTGAAGTTCCAGATTATTGGGAAGCTGAACTTGCCAACGGTATTGAAGTGCTTGGCGTAACCAGCACCGAAACACCAACGGTAACGCTTACATTAGGTATGGATGGAGGCATGTTGCTAGACCCTGAAGGTAAAGCGGGTACGGCCTACCTAACCGCGTTACTTATGAATGAAACTACAAAGCATTACAGCAACGAAGAATTAGCCAGCGAACTTGCAAAACTGGGTAGCACTATCCGATTTAGTACTGCAGGTAGATACTCACAAGTGTACGTCTCTACTTTAACCAAGCATTTAGATGAAACCCTAGCGCTGTTAAAAGAAAAGCTGTTCAACCCTGCGTTCACTCAAGAAGATTTCGACCGCATGAAAGAGCGTGTTGTACAAGGCTTACAGCAGCAAGCGAAAACGCCGTCTAGCTTAGCCCGCCGCGCGCGTGACCTCGTTTTGTTTGGTGAAGATAATCGCGTGAGCCTGCCGGACGAAGGCACGCTGCAAACTGTGCAGAATATCACGTTGGAAGATGTTAAAACGTTTTATGCCAATTACTATTCGCCAGATAAAGCGAGTATCGTCGTTGTTGGTAACTTACCGAAAAAAGACATGGTAAATACACTAGACTTTATTGGTCAGTGGAAGGGGAATACCTATGAATTTGCTGATTACAGCGACTTTCCCAAGTACGAAGAAAACCAAATCTTCCTAGTGGATAGCCCAGAAGCGGTTCAGTCGGTAGTATTTATTGTTGATAGAAGCTTACCTTTTGATGCGACAGGCGATCACTTTAAGTCTCGCCTTATGAACTTCCCTTTAGGGGGAGCATTTAATAGCCGCATAAATCTGAACCTTCGAGAAGATAAAGGCTTCACCTATGGAGCAAATAGTGGTTTCGTTGGTGGCAAAACCCTTGGCTGGTTTGAAGCAAGTACCGACCTCACTGCTGCTAACACAGGTGAAGGTATCGCTGAAATTTTAAAAGAGATTAATCGCTACCGCACTGAAGGTGTAACTGAGGAAGAAATTGCGTTCATGCGCAATGCCTTTACATTAAGCGACGCACTTGAATTTGAAACACCTATCAGTAAAGCGCGCTTTTTAAGGCAATTGCTTAGCTATGGTCTTGATAAAGGCTATCGTGAAGAGCAACTTGCTATTATCAACAATATTGATAAGAAAACGATGGATGCGTTGGCAAAGCAATATTTGAATCTTGATAAGATGCAAATTATTGTAGTAGGCGATAAAGCTAAAATTTTGCCTCAGTTAAACGCGCTATCGATGCCAATTATCGAGTTATCAGTAGAGAGCAACTCCCGAGAAACGTTAAACTGATAGATTGATTTTTGTTGAATTTACATTATTGCCCCCCATAACAGGGGGCTATATTGACATAACGGACCACCATTTTGACTGTAGACTCATCCCGTTTTGAAGCGCGCATTGCTGCGCTTAAGTCACCCGAATTTCTCGCTGCGCTAAAAGATATTAAGCGCGGCGTTGAGCGCGAAGCCCTTCGTATAAACCCGAACGGTACGTTGGCACAAACACCCCATCCTAAACCGCTGGGATCTGCGCTAACCCATGATTCAATCACCACAGACTTTTCTGAATCCTTGCTTGAATTCATTACGCCGCCAGAAAACAGTGCTGCCAAAACGATTTCTCAGTTAAAAGATATCCATAAATTCGTTATTGATAACATTGGTGAAGAGCAAATATGGCCGCTAAGTATGCCATGCTTTATAGATGATGAAGCGCACATTCCCATCGCCTATTTTGGTGAGTCGAATGTGGGCAAGATGAAGCGTGTATATCGCATTGGTCTGAAAAACCGCTACGGCAGTATGATGCAGGCAATTGCCGGCGTGCATTTCAACTTTTCTCTTCCCGAAACGTTTTGGAAGCTATGGGCTGAACTGAATGGAAAAGAACATTCTCAAGAGCAGACTTCAGCCGATTATTTTGGGCTTATCCGCAACTACCGCAGGTTGTGTTGGCTTATTCCTTATTTGTACGGTGCATCCCCTGCATTATGTGGATCGTTTTTAAAAGGAAAGCAGCATGCGTTACCTTTTAAAAAGGTAGGTAAGGGCACGGTATACATGCCATACGCGACATCACTTCGCATGAGTGATTTAGGCTATACAAGTGCAGAGCAATCGTCGCTTAAGATTTGTTACAACAAGCTAGACAACTATGTCACCTTGCTGCGCGATGCGATGAATACACCGTCATCCCGGTTCAGCCAGTTTGCTGCAGGCGAAGAGGGCAATTATCAACAGTTAAGTCGCAACATCATTCAAATTGAAAATGAACTGTACTCGCCGATACGCCCTAAGCAGCCCACTAAGTCAATGGAAAAGCCAACAGACGCTTTGGTTAGACGCGGTATCAGCTACATTGAAGTGCGCGCTCTAGATGTAAATCCATTTTCGGCAATTGGTATTTCACAGACGCAATTCGATTTCTTAGATGTTTTCTTAGTGGCGTGCTTACTGATGCCAAGTGCAGAACTTGACGAAGCGCAGCTTAAAGAAGCTAAAGAGAATATGAGTAAAGTGGTGTTAGAAGGGCGAAACCCTGATTTGCTCCTGCAAAATGGCGGAGAAAATATTTCACTACCTAACTGGTGTGCCTCGCTGTTTAAGTCCTTCGAGCAAGCGGCCGAATTACTCGATTTGGCCAATGATACGTCGCGTTATACACAAGCGGTGAACATCGAGGCTGAAAAAGTGGCGGATCCGGCGCTAACGCCGTCAGGTAAACTACTTGCTACTTTGCTAGAAAGCGACAAAGATAATGGCGTGTTAGGCTTAGAACTGGCACAAGCTTATCAAGCTGAGATGAAGTCTTTTGAATACACGGATACGGATGCTGCTGGTTTTGCTGCCCAAGCTGACGTGTCGTTTGCTGCTCAAAAAGAAATAGAAGCCGCTGATGTGAAAGACTTTGATACATTTATTCGTGATTATTTCGCAGAGGCCCCAGCAAAAAAAAATGCCTGACATAGGTCAGGCATCGAAGGGTTCCAGGGAAACACACATTTTACTAGAACATTAGTTAAGACAAGCTATGAACCAAAAGTTCAAAAAATTGGTTGTTTTTTTATCAACTCTCATCGTTCTTTTTCCGCTGTTTATCGCTGGGTGTGCAACTACGCCCCCTAAAGACATCAGTAATTTGTGCGAAATATTCTACGAAAAGGACGATTGGTATGATGCAGCTGCTGATGCCCGCGATAAATGGGGTGTGCCTATACATGTTCCAATGGCCATGATGTATCAAGAAAGTTCCTTCCGCCACGATGCGCTTCCACCGCGAGATTACGTTTTCTTCGGGCTTATCCCTTGGGGGCGTGTTAGTTCGGCTTATGGCTATTCACAAGCGAAAACACCTACCTGGTCTGACTATATGAGAGAAACAGATAACAGTGGTGCGGATCGTGATGATTTCGAGGACGCTATCGACTTTATGGGATGGTTTATTTACAAGTCGCAAAAAGTGAACGGTATTTCTAAATGGGACGCCTACGCGCAATACCTTAACTATCACGAAGGATGGGGCGGGTACAAACGCAGAAGCTATGATAGAAAGCCGTGGCTTAAGAAAGTGGCGTCAAAAGTTAAAGCGCGCTCGTTGCGCTATGCTACGCAACTTAAAACCTGCGAGGAAGATCTTCAAAAAGGTTGGTTTATGAAGCTGTTTAGCTAAATTAAAGAAGCGAGAAAAAGCGACGTTATAGTCGCTTTTTTTATGCGTCTATGAACGTTGATTAAAATAAGTAGAAAAATATATTGAAGAAAAAAATTGAGGGATAGACGGGCGTCTATCCCTCAGCGACGCTAAGCCAAGACCGTTTTTTTACCCAACGTCGAACAGGCATTTACAAGATATTGCAAATGAGAATGATTTGCAATATCTTTTTGTAAATTAATTCTATCCCTAAATATGCAACAAATTTATCTGGCCCTGATCTTGTTCTATACTTTTCAAGTGGAGGAACGTATGGATATAGACAAGTTTAGTGCGCATGGAGAGGTTCACGCTCATTTTCAAGCAGAGCAAAATATTCTACATATAGACTTAGTAGGTCCGTTTAATCTAGAGTTCATGCAAAAGTATGAGCGTGTGGTTGGCGCACAAAGAAAGAATATTGATACACCGTGTTGGGGAAGCTTAGTAAATGTGCATGGTCTGGCACTTGCGCCCATGGAGGCTACTAACGCTGGGCAAGAAATTGTTAGTAAAGCCGTAGCATTGGGGCTAATTGCTACGGCAGTGGTGCTTCATGAAACAGAAGGTGTGGCAATGCAAAAGAAGTTTTGGTCTCGTGTTTATGAATCTTCAACACTAGCATTCGAATATTTTGACGACACTGCTCAGGCAACACTGTGGTTGAGTGAAAAAGTACTTGCTTGTCTGCAGGCCCACAATGTTAATCAGTTCAATAATGCCAGACGATAGCCATAACAGTCCTAACTAGGCGAACTCGCCCTATCAAAATTGATCTTTGCTCAGAGCTCCACTCTACCAATTGAATGAAGGCATAACAGGAGGTAGCCATGGTAGTATGCGTATTTCTGATTGGTATAAAGTGTATATTGACCTGGATCAAATAATTAGGCCGACAGCTAACGACTAGAAATCGAATTTGATCTGGATCACATCCTCTATCTAACGCCTCTTCTACTATTTACTTAGTTGAAGAGGAGATAACTTATGTTGTGGACTATGATGAAAGACCCCGTAGTATGGGGCTCACTACTCGGTATAGGCATTATTGTAGCGATGATGATGTATTACACTTATTTGTTTATGCACAACAGTGCAGATGAAGACAAATAAGTCACCATGTATGGCTGTCCAGGTGCAAATTAACGCTTGTTGTTTTGAAGCGGTATGTCGATGAGTACCAATAGTGCTGCTTGTCCACCGTATTCGAGGGGCGCTTGATGAAATGCACGTACGTGTGGGTGCTGAACTAAGTAATGGGGCAGGGCGGCTTTTAGCACGCCCTGACCAAAACCATGCATTACACACACGCAATCTATCAGTTCTTTTCTTGCCGTGTGAATAAGTGCGGCAAGCTCGGCTTTTGCCATCTCTCGGGTAAGGCCATGTAAATCTAAAGTCATTTCTGGCGAGTAGTCGCCACGGCGTAACTGTTTCAAAATATGCGTAGACTCACCTTCTTGGCAAAAGCGCATGGGTCCTTCTTGCGGCAACGCTGCCTGGTACATATCAGAAAAGTCGAAGCTTGCCGCTAATTGCTTACTGTGTTTTAGATGTTTACCTTTTACCTGCTGTGACTTCTTAAATAACTCAACTTGCTTATCAGGCTCAACTTTATCTTGTGATAAAGGCGTCACTCCCTGCATTGCATCGGCAAATGAAAAGGTCTCTTCCTCGGTATTCGTAGACATATTTCCATTACGGGCGCCTTCCTGTCTCGCCTGACTTTTATGGCGATGAGGTTCAGAAAGTTGCTTCTTCAATGCTTTGAGTTCTTTTTTAAAGGTTTTCATCAACGATAGCTTGGGTAAATACACTCGAGTTTAACGATTCAAAACGCCTAAATTATAACGAATAGAAAGATTCGGTACGTAGTTAATTATGTGAATCGGTATGAAGTTTGGGTATGATACCAGCTTTGAAATTTTTGATGTACCCAAACGCCATGACCGATAAGTTTTACCTCGAAGAAGCCATTGAAGATCTGCATACCCTGTTAGATATGACACGATGGGCAACCAGCCGTTTTAACGATGCGGCTTTGTATTTTGGTCATGGTACTGACAATGCATGGGATGAAGCGACAAGCCTAGTTATGCAAGCCTTACATTTGCCTCATCCTATATTAGAGCAAGTTGGGGACAGCGTAATGACGTCTCGCTTAACGAAAAGCGAGCGAGAGAAGATTGCAGAGCTTGTTTTAAAGCGCGTGCAAACTCGCATGCCATTGCCTTATATCACAAACGAAGCCTGGTTCTGCGGTATGCCGTTCTATGTAGACGAGCGAGTGCTCATTCCTCGGTCTCCATTTGCTGAACTTATTCAAAAAGAGTTTGCGCCATTTGTAGAGTCGACGCCTAACAGTATTCTTGATATGTGCACGGGCGGTGCGTGTATTGCTATTGCGCTTGCTCATGCATACCCAGAGGCGCAGGTAGATGCCGTTGATATCAGCACAGATGCATTGGAAGTGGCCGATATTAATATTCAGGAGCATGGTCTTAGTCACCGTGTTTATCCCATTCAGTCTGACCTGTTTTCAAGTTTAGAAGGGCAGAAATACGACCTTATCGTGTCTAATCCTCCTTATGTTGACGCAGAGGACATGGCTGACCTGCCAGAAGAGTATCACCACGAGCCTGAGCTTGCCCTTGCCGCAGGTGAAGACGGTCTGGAACTGGTTGATATCATGCTTAAAGAGGCGCCAACTTACCTTAATGACGGTGGCTGGTTATTCGTTGAAGTTGGAAATAGCGAAGTGCACATGAGCGAAAGGTTCCCTGGCTTAGAAGTCATTTGGCTTGAATTCGATAACGGTGGTTCGGGTATTTTCGCCGTGCGCAAAGACACATTAGTACAGTATTTTAGTAGTAAGGATTAATAGTTAATTATGTCAGGTAACAGCTTCGGAAAACTTTTCACTGTAACCACGTTTGGTGAAAGCCACGGCATTGCAATTGGCGGTGTAGTAGACGGTTGCCCTCCAGGACTTGAGATCACAGAAGAAGATCTTCAGGTTGATTTAGACAGACGTAAGCCCGGCACCTCTCGCTATACTACGGCGCGAAGAGAAGACGATGAAGTACAAATTTTATCTGGCGTATTTGAAGGCAAAACAACCGGCACTAGCATTGGTCTGTTGATTAAAAATAAAGACCAGCGAAGCCAAGATTACGGCAATATCAAAGACCGCTTCCGTCCTGGTCATGCCGACTACACTTACGATCAAAAATACGGTAGCCGCGACTATCGCGGTGGCGGACGTTCATCAGCCCGAGAAACAGCTATTCGCGTAGCTGCAGGTGGTATTGCGAAAAAGTACCTCAAAGAAGTGCACGGCATTGAAGTATTAGGCTATTTGTCTCAGCTTGGGCCGGTAACAGTAGATAAGGTTGATCACAGCGTAACCAACACTAATCCGTTTTTCTGTCCAGATGAGTCTAAGTTAGATGCGCTGGACGAGTACATGCGAGATCTTAAAAAGTCAGGCGACAGCATTGGCGCGAAAGTATCGGTTGTTGCGAAGAACGTGCCTGTAGGCCTTGGCGAGCCAGTTTTTGATAGGCTAGATGCTGAAATTGCCCACGCCATGATGGGAATTAATGCTGTAAAGGGCGTGGAAATTGGTGATGGTTTTGATGTTATTAATCAAAAAGGCAGTGAACACCGCGATACGCTTACTCCTGACGGCTTCACATCTAATCATGCAGGTGGCGTGCTAGGCGGCATCTCTACCGGTCAGGACATTGAAGTACACATGGCGCTTAAGCCGACCTCAAGTATTTCGGTTCCCGGTAAAACTATCAATAAAGACAATGAGGAAATCGATATCGTCACCAAAGGGCGTCACGACCCGTGTGTGGGTATCCGTGCTGTACCTATTGCTGAAGCCATGCTGGCGCTGGTATTGATGGATCATCTGCTGCGTCATCGCGCGCAAAATGCCGGTGTGCTATCGACCACCAAGCCTATTGCTGGTCAGGCATAGCGTTTATAATCCCAGCGCCGCATTCTAACGACCGCCATATTCACGCGGTTTACAAATACGCGCAGCACTAAAAACATGTTGCGCCAATGAATTTTACTATTCGCCACTACCAGTTTTGCGCTAGTGGCGTTTTTGCATATGGAGATGTGAATTGTCACCAAATGGCCTAAACGATGCCAAAAGCACTTCGGCGAGCCCAGCAAGCAGCAAAACCGGCCTCTTTATTCTTGCTATCACCTACTGGCTTTACTTCGGTCAGCTTGGCGTGCTTGTGCCTTATTTAGGTATCTTCCTTGATGGGCGGGGATTTTCCTCTGCCGAAATCGGTGAACTCTTTGCGGTTATAACTTTAGCGCGTATTTTAGGGCCAGGCCTGTGGGCCGGCGTGGCCGATAAAACGGGCAATGCCATTGGCGTAATGCGTTTAGGCTGCTTGCTCACCGTACTGACTTTCAGTTCGGTGTTTTACTTCACCAGTTTTTGGGGGCTTACGCTGGCGTTCGGATTAATGATGATGTTCTGGACAGCGGTGTTGCCTCAACTTGAAGTTATCACCATGAACACGGTGGCGAAAACCAATGCCACGTATGGGCAGGTAAGGCTATGGGGGAGCGTTGGCTTTATTTGTTTGACGGTAGGTGTGGGTAAAGCCCTAGATATTTTTTCTACCGACACGCCAGTGCACGCCAGTATTGGCGTACTCGCGTTGCTGTTCATCAGTACCTTGTTCATACGTGCGCCCAAAGAAGCTGCACCTGAAACGTTTACGGCGGGGAGTATTTGGAAATACGCCAAACAAAAACCTTTCGCCATCTTTATATTCGCTTCAGCGTGCTTGCAAATTAGCTTTGGTGCATATTACGGATTTTTCGCACTTTACATGCGCGACCTTGATTACAGCGGCCAACAAACTGGCATCTTTATCGCGCTTGGGGTACTTGCCGAGGTGGGGATATTTCTTATTGCCCGCCGTCTGATTAGCCAGTTTGGCGTGTGGAATTTATTGTTTGTGAGCATCGCACTGACAGGGCTTCGCTGGTATGTCATGGCGGCATTCGCTGATACCTTCATGGTGATTGTGTTGAGTCAGCTTATTCATGCGTTAAGCTTTGGTTTAACGCATGCAGTATCGGTGCATTTTATCCACCAGTTCCTGCCGAAGGCGTATCAAAGCCGAGGGCAAGCGGTATATATCAGTATAGCGTTTGGATTAGGTGGTGCATTTGGAAACTACATGGCAGGGCAGCAGTGGCAGCAAGGCACTAACGCCTATGAGACGTTCGTTACCGCAGCCGTTTTTGCAGCAATAGGCGCACTGTCATTGTTACTGTGTTCCAGAAAAGAAATGGAAAGTGCAAAGGCGGCTTAAAATCTTGTTTTAAGAGCTGACCGCAGGCTTACGCCTGCGGTGCACGTTTACACTCTGATATCACGTCAATACCATCATCACCATTGTCTTGCTCTAAACGTACATCGAATTTCCACAACCTGTGCAGGTGGCGCATAACTTCATCTTTTGAATCGCCTAGCGGAATTCCTCGCTGAGGAATATAGCGAAGAGTAAGCGAACGGTCGCCTCTCACATCAACATTATGCACCTGAATGTTGGGTTCTAAATTACTCAAATTGTACTGAGCAGACAGCTTCTCTTTAATAATTTGATAACCCATTTCGTCATGAATAGCGCTCACCGCAATAAAGGGCTTGGTGGTGTCATCTTCAAGGGCGAATAACTTAAAATCGCGAATAACTTTAGGCGATAAAAACTGACTGATAAAACTTTCGTCTTTGAAGTTTTCCATGGCGAAATGCACGGTTTCCAGCCAGTCTTTTCCCGCAATACTTGGAAGATATTTATAGTCTTCTTCAGTGGGAGACTGACACACCCGTTTAATATCCATGAACATAGAAAAGCCTAACGCATACGGATTGATGCCAGAGTAATAAGGGCTGTTGTACTCTGGCTGCATAACGACGCTTGAATGACTGTGCAAAAACTCCATCATGAAGCGGTCGCTGACCAAACCCTCGTCATACATCTCATTTAAAATGTGATAGTGCCAAAAACAGGCCCATCCTTCATTCATTACTTGAGTCTGTTTCTGCGGATAAAAATACTGCGAAACTTTCCGTACAATACGCACAATTTCACGTTGCCAAGGTTCAAGTAAAGGTGCGTTTTTCTCAATAAAATAAAGCAGGTTTTCTTGCGGTTCTTGTGGAAAACGAATTTTTTCTTTGTGTTTGCTATGCGGGCTATCGGGCAAGGTACGCCAAAGCTCATTCACTTGCGATTGCAGGTAGGCCTCGCGCTCTTCTTGTCTGTTTTTCTCTTCTTGTAACGAAATTTTCTGTGGGCGTTTGTATCGGTCAACGCCGTAATTCATAAGCGCGTGACACGAGTCGAGCATGTTTTCGACTTCGTCATAACCGTACTTTTGTTCGCACTTCGCGATATAGTTTTTAGCAAACACCAGATAATCGATAATAGAACTGGCATCGGTCCAGGTTTTAAATAAGTAGTTGCCTTTGAAGAATGAGTTGTGACCGTAGCACGCATGTGCCATAACGAGCGCTTGCATGGTAATGGTGTTCTCTTCCATTAAATACGCAATGCAGGGGTCAGAGTTAATGACGATTTCGTATGCCAGCCCCATTTGCCCACGACGGTATTGTTGCTCAGTTTGAATAAACTTTTTGCCAAAGCTCCAGTGCGTGTAGTTAAGCGGCATGCCGATGCTGGCGTAAGCATCCATCATCTGCTCTGCGGTGATCACCTCGATTTGATTGGGATAGGTGTCTAACTTAAATTTTTTGGCGATGCGGTCGATGTGTTGCTCATACTCTTCGATAAGTGGAAACGTCCAGTCGGGCCCATCGCTTAATAAGTGGCGTTTTGATGTTTCAGGCTTGCTGTTTTCTTTTGCCATAGCGTCGGTTGTCATATTAGGCTCCTTGCTGCGCATCTTGTTCAGAGCGTTTGAATAGCTCTCTGAACACAGGATAGATGTCGGCCTGTGTTTGTATGTGCTTACATACAAAGTTGTCGTGAGTGGCGGCCACTTTCTCGTATTCTCGCCACAAACTTTGGTGCTGCCTCTCGGTTATCTCGATATAGGCATAGTAACGGGTTGCGGGCAGCAGTTTAGCGGTAAGCAAGTCACGACACTGCGGCGAGTCATCAGCCCAGTTATCGCCATCTGACGCTTGTGCAGCATATATATTCCAATTTCCATCGCTGTAACGCTCGCGGACAACTTCATCCATTAACTTCAATGCACTTGAAACAATAGTGCCGCCGGTTTCTTGAGAGTAGAAAAACTCATGCTCGTCTACTTCTTTCGCTTGCGTGTGATGACGAATGTACACCACGTCTACGTTTTCGTAGGTTCGCGTCAAAAAGAGATACAGCAAGATATAAAACCGTTTAGCCATGTCTTTGGTGGCTTGGTCCATAGAGCCAGATACATCCATTAAGCAAAACATTACGGCTTTGCTTGAGGGAAGCGGACGCTTGTCATAGTTCTTAAAGCGCAAATCGAAAGTATCAATAAAAGGCACTCGGGCTATTTTGGCTTTAAGTGCTTCAATTTCTTCTTTTAATGCATTTATGGCTAACGTATTGTCGTGCTTGTCTTCTATAAGCAGTGCAAGTTTTTCTTCAAGCTCTCTCAGTTTCTTTCTATCACTTCCGCTTAAGGCAATACGCCTTGCCACAGAGCCTTTGAGTGAGCGAACAATATCTAAATTACTTGGCACGCCATCGGTCTGATAACCTGCGCGATAGGTTTCGTATTGGGTGACTTTATCGAATTGATTTTTCTTTAAGTTGGGAAGCGCTAAATCTTCAAAAAGTAGGTCTAAATATTCGTCTTTGGATATAGAAAATACGAACTCATCTTGGCCTTCGCCTTCATTGCTGGCGTCGCCTTCGCCTTCGCCTGCGCCCTTGCCACCGCCACCTGGCGGTCTATCAATTTTATCACCCGCTGTGAATTGGTCGTTGCCGGGGTGGACAATATCTCTACTGCCGCCGCGGCCGGTATGAAAAATAGGTTCAGAGATATCTCTGGCTGGAATGCTAATTTGCTCGCCAGAATCTAAATCGGTAACAGAACGTTTACCCACTGCATCAGAAACAGCGCGCTTTATCTGCTGTTTGTAACGCTTAATAAAGCGCTGGCGGTTTACCGTACTCTTACCTTTGCTGTTTAACCTTCGGTCAATAAAATGCGCCATACACACCTGCTTGTCTTGTTGTGAACTACAAATACCCGTGCTGAAGCACGCTTACACGCGCTTCAGCACTACATGCGTTTAGCGCTAAGACGCTTTACGTACGCGCAGGTACCATTCACACAGCAACCGAACTTGTTTTTGCGTATATCCCTTCTCGGTCATACGATTTACAAAGTCGTCGTGTTTTTTCTGCTCCTCTGCAGAGCCTTTGGTGTTGAAAGAAATAACCGGCAGTAAGTCTTCCGTGTTAGAGAACATTTTCTTCTCAATCACGGTGCGAAGTTTCTCGTAACTGGTCCATGCTGGGTTTTTGCCGCCGTTATTTGCACGGGCTCTCAAAACAAAGTTAACGATTTCGTTACGGAAGTCTTTCGGATTACTTATTCCCGCAGGCTTCTCTGTTTTTTCTAACTCAGCATTCAGTGACGCTCTGTCGAACAGCTGTCCGGTTTCTGGGTCACGATACTCTTGGTCTTGGATCCAGAAATCAGCATAGGTGACATAGCGGTCAAACAGGTTCTGCCCATATTCAGAATACGATTCTAAGTAAGCCGTTTGAATCTCTTTACCAATGAATTCCACGTAGCGAGGAATGAGGTAGCCTTTCAAAAACTCCAAATACTTATCAGCGGTTTCTTGAGGGAACTGCTCCCGTTCAATTTGACGCTCTAATACATAAAACAAATGGACTGGGTTTGCTGCCACTTCTTGGTGATCGAAGTTAAAAACCCGAGAGAGGATCTTAAATGCAAAGCGGGTGGATAACCCTTCCATGCCTTCATCGACACCGGCGTAGTCGCGATATTCTTGATATGACTTGGCTTTCGGATCGGTGTCTTTCAGGCTTTCGCCATCATACACGCGCATTTTAGAAAATAGACTGGAGTTCTCTGGCTCTTTCAAGCGCGATAACACAGTAAACTGCGCTAAACACTCTAGCGTGTCTGGAGCACACGGCGCGCCGTTAAGCTCGCTGCTGTCTAGTAACTTTTTGTAGATCTTAATTTCTTCACGTACTCGCAAACAGTACGGTACTTTTACAATATAGACACGGTCTAGGAAGGCTTCGTTATTCTTATTGTTTCTAAACGATTGCCACTCAGATTCATTTGAGTGCGCAAGTATTAGCCCATCGAAGGGAAGGGCAGAGAAGCCCTCTGTTGGGTTGTAGTTACCCTCTTGTGTAGCGGTTAATAGTGGATGTAGCACCTTAATTGGTGCTTTGAACATCTCTACAAATTCCATTAAGCCTTGGTTGGCTTTACACAGTGAACCTGAATAACTGTAAGCATCAGGGTCGTTTTGTGCATATTGTTCTAAGCGGCGAATATCAACTTTACCCACAAGCGATGAAATATCTTGGTTGTTTTCATCACCGGGTTCGGTTTTAGCGATACCCACTTGGTCGAGTACTGAAGGGTAAACGCGAACCACCTTAAACTGGGTAATATCGCCATTGAATTCATGCAAGCGTTTGCGTGCCCACGGCGACATAATGGTTTTTAAGTAGCGCTTAGGAATGCCGTACTCTTTTTGTAAAATGTCGCCATCTTCTTTGACATCAAACAGACAGAATGGATGGTCGTTAACAGGCGAGCCTTTCAGCATATAAATAGGTACGTGCTGCATCAGTTCTTTAAGTCTCTCTGCCAGAGACGATTTACCGCCACCCACTGGGCCGAGCAAATAGAGAATTTGTTTCTTCTCTTCAAGGCCTTGTGCGGCGTGTTTAAGGTAAGAAACGATTTGTTCTATGGCCTCTTCCATGCCATAGAATTCTGAAAAAGCTGGATAACGAGAAATAACGCGGTTTGAGAAAATGCGGCTAAGTGCCGGGTCGTTGGCAGTGTCGATTAATTCAGGCTCACCGATAGCTTGTAGCAAACGTTCTGCCGCATTTGCATAAGCGGTTTGATCCTCTTTACAAATTTCAAGGAACTCCCCAATGGTGAACTCTTCCTGTTTTCGCTCTTCATAGCGACTTTGATAGTGTTCAAAAATACCCATGAATACCCCTTAAATACGGAACCCCGTAATTTCAGCTTAGTAGGTATTTGGGAAAACGATAGTAATTATTGTGTATAGTTTTTAATCTTTCGTCTAACGAAAAATGCAACTTTAATAAGAATTTAGTGTCTCTTAATGAAGCTTTTACATAAACAAAAGCCCCGCTAAATAGCGGGGCTTTTTATTTGTATTCCTTAACGCTGTGTAGGACACAGTGTGTACTACAAAAAGACGTAAGGCTTACGCAAAGTTTTTGCTTGCGAATTCCCAGTTAACTAGAGCCCAGAAGTTTTCTAAGTACTTAGGACGCGCGTTACGGTAATCGATATAGTAAGCGTGTTCCCAAAGGTCAACAGTAAGTACTGGTGTTAGATCATCGCCAGAAATAGGTGTTTCTGCATTGCTAGTGTTAACGATATCTAGGCTACCGTCTGCAGTTTTAACTAGCCATGTCCAGCTAGAGCCGAAGTTGTTCACTGCTTTGTCGTTAAACGCTGCTTGGAAGTCTGCAAATGACCCCCATTTTGCGTTAATAGCGTCAGCTAGTGCGCCCGTTGGCTCACCGCCGCCGTTTGGACTTAGGCAATGCCAGTAGAATGTGTGGTTCCACACTTGCGCTGCGTTATTGAAAACACCGCCTTCAGAAGATTTGATGATTTCTTCTAGGCTTTTGTTTTCCATGTCAGTACCTTCAACTAGGCCGTTAAGCTTAGTTACATAAGTAGCGTGGTGCTTGCCATAGTGGTACTCAAGCGTTTCAGCAGAAATATGCGGTTCTAGTGCATTTTGTTCGTATGGTAATGCTGGTAATTCAAAAGCCATGACGGTCTCCATGTTGGTTTAGTATTGTAGTCTAAAGCACACTTATCTTCGCCTGTTCAATAAGTGCCAGTCAACGCTTTGCTGACTATATCACTTTAGACGCTAAAGCATATCCCAGATGTGGGGATAAAGTCTTATAACTCAATGACAAAATTGTGAATTTTTTTTCAAAATATATTTTGTGGAAATATAGCGTTGGTAGATATACAGGTAGATAGGGATAGAGTGTACTAAAAGATCAATTCAGTAATGGGTAATTTAAAGGGATTTTATGATACCCTTCGCCTTGATAAATCATTCATGCATTCCCATCTAAGTGGGAATACACTTTTGTGCTCAGAGGAATCAAATGGATAATACTGAAAATCAATCAACGCTAGATAGAATCAAGCAGCAAATCGAAGAAAACCCAATTTTGTTGTACATGAAAGGTTCTCCTAAACTACCTAGCTGTGGCTTTTCTTCACAAGCATCACAAGCGTTGATGTCATGTGGCGAACCATTTGCTTATGTAGATATTCTACAAAACCCTGATATTCGTGCTGAACTGCCTAAATACGCAAACTGGCCTACTTTCCCACAGCTATGGGTAGAAGGTGAGCTTGTTGGTGGTTGCGACATCATTATTGAAATGTTCCAACAAAACGAACTTCAGCCGCTTATTAAAGAAACGGCTGCAAAGTACAAAGAAGCAGAATAAATCTTGTTTCCATGTACAAATCTTTAGGTTTGTAAAAAACGATTTAAAAGCCGGCTTATAGTCGGCTTTTTTTATTAAAAACCGCCAAAAACGCCCCACTTTTACTCCCATAAAAACTATATAGACAGGTCAGAAATAAAGATCCTCTATGGTCTGAAAAAATATTTTTATTTTGTCTAAAAAGGTTTGTTTTTTAATATCTTGCGGACTATAAAATCAACCATCTGGCCATAAATGAGTCAGTGTTGAAGGTATAAAATAACAACCTCTCGAAATGCTTTTTTATTGTGTGAATAACGCTGAAAGTGTTTTAGAGAAAATCCGGGAAATCACCATGAATACAACCTTGTCTTTATTGACTAAAAACGTGCGTGGCGTATTAGCTGCATCAGCCGCGTTTTCAGTAATGGCTGCGGCACCTGTCTATGCACAGGAAGCTGAAGAAAGTGCAAAAGCTGAAGATTTTGAACAAATAGCGGTAGTTGGTTCGCGCGCAGCACCTCGCTCGGTCGCAGACTCAGCGGTACCAATTGATATTATTTCTGACGAAGAGTTTAAGCAGCAGGGTGCCACTGATATGGTATCTATGATGCAGACTGTTGTTCCATCTTTTAACGTAAACGACCAGCCGATCAACGATGCTTCAACACTCGTTCGTCCTGCTAACCTTCGCGGTATGGCATCAGACCACACGCTTGTGCTTGTAAATGGTAAACGTCGTCACCGTTCTGCGGTTATCACATTCCTAGGTGGTGGTCTTTCAGATGGTGCACAAGGTCCGGACATCTCTGTAATTCCAGCAGCGGCGCTTAAGCAGGTGGAAGTATTGCGTGACGGTGCAGCAGCACAATACGGTTCTGATGCGATTGCTGGTGTAATTAACTTCGTACTTAACGACGCGTCAGAAGGCGGTACATTTGAAGCCCGCTATGGCTCTTACTACGAAGGCGACGGGGACATGATCCAGCTGTCTGGTAACGTGGGTTTACCACTATCTGACAAAGGCTTTGTTAACCTTTCAGCCGAATACCGTACTGCTGATGACACATCTCGCAGCGTCCAGCGTGACGACGCCGCAGCGCTTGTTGCTGCAGGTAACACCTTTGTCGCAGACCCTGCACAAATTTGGGGTTCGCCTGAAATTAAACATGACATCAAGCTTTTCGCTAACGCAGGTCTTGAGCTTTCTGCAACGTCAGAAGCTTATATATTTGGTAACTTTGCCGAGCGTGAAGTTGAAGGTGGCTTCTACTTCCGAAACCCACATACTCGTAGTCAAGTATACGCTGATCCAGATGGCAACCTATTAGTGGCAGACCTAACGGACGATATGTCAGGTAATTGCCCTAATGATATTGCTCCTGGTGCAAATGTACTTACGAATCAACGCTACATCGACGAAGTTGCGAACAACCCAGATTGTTTCGCGTTTAACGAAATGCTTCCTGGTGGCTTCACACCTCGCTTTGGCGGTACGGTAACAGACATGTCTCTTGTCTTTGGTACCAAAGGCGAATTAGCCAATGATATTACCTATGACGTAAGTTTAAACCTTGGTCAAAACGAAGTTGATTTTGCTATTAGTAACACTATCAACCCGTCGCTTGGCCCAGAAACGCCAACGTCATTTAGCCCAGGCCGTTACACGCAGTCTGAGCAAACACTTGATATCGATTTTACAAAACCTTTTGATGTTGGTTTGTATGAGCCGCTATTTGTAGCGACTGGTTTCCAATACCGCAACGAAAGTTATGAGAGCGTTGCAGGTGATACTGCCTCTTATGAAATAGGTCCGCTGGCGACACAAGGCTTTGGCATTGGCTCAAATGGTTTCCCTGGCTTGGCGGCCGATAGCCAAGGTCGTGTGTCCCGCAACAACATCGCGCTTTACATTGATGCAGAAGCCTATATCACTGAAAACTTCATGCTAGCCGGTGCGCTACGTTACGAAGACTTCTCTGATTTTGGCGATACCACGAAAGGTAAAATTGCTTTCCGTTGGCAAGCGTTAGAGAACATTGCGTTCCGTGGTGCGTTCTCAACGGGCTTTAAAGCACCTACGCTGGGTCAAAGTAATGTACGTAACGTAACAACTGCGTTTGGTACGGGCGGTGAGCTAATTGACCGTGCAACGCTACCTCCAACAGATCCTGTATCTCAACTTAAAGGCGGTGAGCAATTAACGCCAGAAGAGTCAGAGAGCATCACATTTGGTGTGGTAGCAGACTTTGAAAATGGTCTATTCATTACTGCCGACTACTACAACATTGAATTGACAGACCGTATCAGTACAGCGTCTGGTATTGCGTTAACAGAAGAAGATATTGCGACCCTACTAGCGCAAGGCATTAATGATGCATCTAGTTTCTCTGAAATTAGTTTCTTCACGAATGACTTTGATACGACTACTGAAGGTCTAGATGTAGTTGCTAACTACTCGATGGAGATGATGGGTGGTGAAACTAAATTCTCACTAGCCTACAACTGGACATCTACAGAAGTAGATCGTGCATCAGAGAATATTTCTCCTGAGCGTATTCGCATGCTAGAAGATAACCTACCAGCGGTTCGCTACAGTGCAACGGCAAATCACACTAACGGTGATTGGCGCTTCCTTGCACGCTTGAACTATTACGGTAGTATCTTTGAAGATCACTTAGATTCTGCATTGCCTATCGATAAAGTAGGTTCAGAAATTACTGTGGACTTAGAAGTAGCTTATAACTTCACTGAAGAGTTTACTGTAACGGTAGGCGCGAAAAACGCCTTTGATGAATACCCAGATGAGAATACACAGTATGCTGGTATCGCAGGTTCGTTGTATCCAACTACCTCACCAATCGGTATTAACGGTGGCTTCTATTATCTAAGAGGTGTTTACACGTTCTAATCGCTAATACTAGCGAAAACAACTTTCACAATTGTTTCGACGTGGAGGGGAGCGTTAGCTCCCCTTTTATTTTCAATATCGAGCATCATTTACGTGAAAAGTTATGAATAAACAGGCATTATTATTGCCAATGTAAGCAGATCGAAACACACAACATTTATTATTATGACGAGAAAGTCGACAGTAGCTGAAACCTTTTTAAAATACCGCTCAAAGCTAATGCGTGCGGTAGGTTCTATTGTTGGCGCCGACGACATTGAAGACATCGTGCAAGAAGCTTTTATTAAAAGCTACGAGGCAGAGTTAAAACAAGAAATACAGTATGAGCGTACCTATATGCTCAAAACAGCGCGTAATCTAGCGCTGAACCATGTTGCAAAAGCTGAAAACAAAAATAAGCAGCAGCTGGATGACATGGATATTTTGCCTTATGAGCTTGTAGGGCACAGTTTAGAAAAAAATGTAGAAAGCAAAGAGCGTTTTATTCATTTTTGCCGAGCGACAGATACATTGTCTGCTGATGTAAAACGCGTATTTTTGCTGAAAAAAGTATATGGCATGAGACAAAAAGAGATTGCAGAGCTTGTGGGGCTAAGCGAAAGCACCGTTGAGAAGCATGTCGCCAAAGGTTTAATGATGTGCTCTAGGTACCTAGCCGAGCTGTCAAAAGACAGTGCATCCCCCCGTGCCACTGCTAACACGACTCAGGACATAAGCCGTAGTTAACATGAATAATATTCGCCAGTTTTCAAGCAAAGAAGATATCCAAGAGCAAGCATGCTTATGGATAAGCCGTCTCGATCGCGGCTTAAAAAGTGACGAAAAAACAGAGTTAGACGCCTGGTTGTCGGAAAGTAATGCGCATCGTCAAGCTTTGCTAGACGCCGCTAGCTTGTGGGACGACATGTCGGTATTGAATGAATTGAGCGGTTTATTTCCGCAGCCAACCTCTCGTCAGTCGTCGAAAAAGGGCATCATGTCTAAAACTGCCGTTTGGGGCATTGCGGCCACATTCTTAGTGATGGCTATTGCTGTTGGTGTTGTTGTTCAGCGCACGTGGCTAAACAGCACCCCTGAATTCGCGGCCGTAATGCAGAAAGTGCAAACGGGTGTAGGTGAACAGAAAAACGTGACGCTAGCTGATGGCTCAAAACTTCACCTAAACACTAACTCTGTGGTGACGGTAGATTTCTCCTCAACGACACGCAATATCGTATTATTGAAAGGGGAGGCACATTTTGAAGTGGCTCACGATAAGTCTCGCCCGTTCTCTGTTACCGCAGGAAACAATACTGTTACCGCTGTCGGAACTGCCTTTAATATGCAATATGTGGATGATAACGCGTTTGAGTTAGTGGTTACCGACGGGAAGGTTTTGGTGAAAGACCGCTTTAAGGCTTCGTCTTCCAACGAGTCGCTCTTCACTAAACGCCCTGTTGCTGAGGAAGGCCTTCTTATGTTCGCAGGTGAAAAGGCTACAGTACAAGGTAAAGTGGAAGCCCGTGAAAGCATGTCTCAAAACGACATAGATGACGATTTAGCGTGGCAACAAGGCATGATTGTATTTAAAGGTGAGCCGCTAGAGGCCGTATTAGCTGAGATTGGCCGCTATACACCCGTTCGCTTTAATATTTCGGATGAAAGCCTGCGCAAGCGTCGTGTAGCGGGTTACTTTAAAGTAGGCGACATAGATGGATTGTTGTCTGCACTTAAGAGCAGCTTTAACATCAATTACGAGAAAGTCACAGAAACAAGTATTGAGCTTAAGCTAGCGAAAAGTTAAATATTTCTGAAAGATAGGTGCTTTCTACTATTCGTAGTTGGCATCAATTTCTTTAATGTGACAATATAATCAAAATAATAAGCACATCGATTTTATATCTTGCAATACGGCAATTTTGCGATAAGCAGGCAAACAAAAAAGGCAATAGAAAAGCTGCATGCCCTTGCGTGTTCGGCTCACTGTCTTTCGCAAAAAAAAACGCGTAAACCTCTCCATTTTTCAGCGATTTCACCTTTGCATATAGTATCTGGCGTCTTATTTTTTCTAACGCCAACGCAAGGTTTGTATGCACAAAGCGAGAGTCTTGCTCCCACCAAGGCACAATCGGCGCAAAAGTCCGATGCATATAGTTTTTCAATACCAGCGCAAAACGCTAACGAAGCCCTCACCGAGCTAGCTAAGCAAGCCAATACCACGTTACTGTTTCCTTTCGATTTAGCAAAGAAAGTAAAAACAAACGCATTGAGCGGTACGTTCACATTAAATGAAGCGCTGGCACAACTCCTCGAAGGAACAGAGCTAGCAGTAGTGACAGACGAAAGTGGCGCGTTGAGTATTCGCTCTCGTGCCTCTTTAGTCGCGAAGGGAAAGCAGCAAGAAAATGCTGTAAAGAAAGCGGACGCGGGGAGCAATGGACTTGAGAAAATTGCGGTTGTCGGTACCCGAAACTCGCCTCGCAGTTCTGTTGATTCGCCAGTTCCTTTAGATGTGATTGGTTCTGAAACCCTTAATTCACAGGGGAATTCAGACGTACTTTCCATGTTAAGTGTGATGGTTCCTTCGTTAAACGTAAACGATCAGCCTATCAATGACGCCAGTAGCCTGGTAAGGCCTGCAAACCTAAGGGGCATGTCTTCAGATCACACGCTTTTGCTGCTTAACGGAAAGCGGCGTCATCGCTCCGCTGTAATTACATTTTTGGGGGGCGGTTTATCTGATGGTGCTCAAGGGCCAGATATATCGGTTATACCAGCCTATGCATTAAAGCAAGTTGAAGTACTGCGAGATGGCGCGTCTGCCCAGTATGGCTCAGATGCTATTGCAGGGGTAATAAATTTTGTGCTCAAAGATGCCCGGGTAGGTGGGCACGTGGCGCTAAAAGTAGGTGGGTATAGTGAAGGCGATGGTGAACTGTTTCAGGTACAGTTAAATAAAGGCTTCGCTATTGGAGAAAATGGCTTTTTAAATGCGACGGCAGAATATCGTCAGCAAAATGGTACATCGCGCTCTGTGCAGCGCTTAGACGCTCAAAGCCTAATCGACCAAGGTAATATATTTATTTCCTCACCGTCCCAAGTTTGGGGGGCACTCGATGTTAACGAAGATATTAAACTTGCGCTAAATGCAGGCGCTGACATATCTCCTACATCGCAATTTTATAGCTTTGCCACAGCAGCTAGAAGAGAAATCAACGGTGGCTTTTACTATCGCAATCCGCAAACACGAGAGGGTGTGTTTAGTCGCACTGACCCTAACACAGGGGAAAGCCGCCTGATTGTGGCCGATCTCGACGGGCTGGAAAGTGGAATTGCTTGCCCTTCCATTTCATTGTCCAACAATAACGTGTTGCTCGACCCCGCGTATCAGTTAATTGCAGATAACACAACAGCGCTTGGTGCAAACTGCTTTGCTTTTAATGAGTGGTTTCCTGGCGGTTTTACGCCAAGATTTGGGGGAACAATAACCGATGCCTCTATTGCGATGGGCGTGAAGCATGAGTTGCCTAAAGGTTGGGCAATGGATGCCAGTGCAACATTAGGTTACAGCGACATCGAATATACCATTTCTAATACTGTTAACCCATCGTTGGGACCGCAAACCCCGACTTCGTTTTCGCCCGGTGGTGTGTCGCAAGTAGAGCGAACGCTTAACTTAGATTTTAACAAACTGATTCAGACTATTTTTGACGATCCGGTTAGCATTGCCGTGGGTTTTGAATGGCGTAAGGAAACCTATTTTCAGAAAGCCGGTGATGAAGCGTCATATATTGCAGGTCCTTTCGCCCTAGAGCCGCCACTTGGGTTAAACCAAGGCTTTTCTATCGGTTCCAATGGTTTTCCGGGATATCAGCCTCAAAGTGCTGGACACTGGAGCAGAAGTAATTGGGCCGTATACGCCGATTTGGAGTTCTATGTAATCGAAGCATGGCAGTTTGGTGTTGCCACGCGTGTAGAGCATTTCAGTGATTTCGGTTCGACATTCGATGGAAAATTAAGTACTCGCTATAAATTGAATGACGTTTTCGCATTACGGGGCTCTGTGAATACGGGGTTTAAGGCGCCAACAATAGGGCAGAGTAATGTTATTAACGTAACTACTGCTTATGGTATTAATGGACTGGAAGACCAAGCAACGCTGCCTCCAACGGATCTTATCTCGCTGCAGCTGGGCGCAACGCCACTTACGCCTGAAGAATCGGTGAACTTTAGCCTTGGGCTAGTTATGCAGGCAAGCGAGAGCTTTTTTGCGACACTCGACTATTTCAATATTCGTCTTTCAGATCGCATTAGCACAACATCAGCAATCCCGTTAACCGATGAAGACATTAGTGCGCTTATTGCTCAAGGACGTCCGGACGCAGCGAAATATAACGCAGCAAAGTATTTTACTAACGACTTTGACACAAAAACTCAGGGTGTTGATTTAGTTGTTAACTACAATTTTGCGTTAAATGATTGGTCAAATTCTTTATTATTAGCCTACAACTGGACAGACACGCAGGTAGAGCGAGTTACACTTTATCCTGCGCAGGTGGAAGGCGAAATACAGCTACTACCTAACCTTACACAGGCAAGAATTCGGATGCTGGAAGATAATTTGCCTGCTCATCGAGGCAGTATCACGCTGGAGCAATCAAAAGATAAATGGGCGTTTACTTGGCGGCTTAATTATTACGGTAAATTTTATGAAGACCATCTTGATGCGTCCGCGGGTATGGACATATACGGCAATGCATTAACTACATTCGATGCCCAAGTTGCGTGGAAAGTATTTCCTCAAACCCAGGTAACCTTTGGCGCCCAAAATCTTTTTGATTCGCTCCCCGATGATAATCCTTACAAAGGTGAGGTAGGCGCACTTTACCCACCCACATCGCCTAGTGGAATAAATGGTGCTTTCTACTATGCAGGCATCGAGTACACCTTTAACTAGGGCTTTTTTTTAGAAAAGCTACGTAGTTAAATGGCACGTTGTACTCAGTGAAAGTAAAAAACACGCCCAGCTTTGAGTTTGAAACGCCGACAACCTATCGTTTTAATTGGACTAGGTAGCGATGTGAATGTTACTAAAGTAACTAAACTCGGATTTTATTAAGAGAAATAGGATAAGACTTAGGCCACTTAAATAAGTGATCGTGATAATAAATACGGTGTTTTAAGTCTAGGAAAGGATACTTAGAGCGGTGATGTTGCGTGTTAAGAACACGCGGGTTGGCTAATTATTTAGCCAACGTCTTTAAATAACGACTCATCGACGATAGTTTGGTCAATGATTTGTTGAGCCATGTTGATGCACTTACCGCATTGTGAGCCAAGCTCTAAATGTTGACGTAACTCTCGCATATTTCCCACACCGTTTTCTTCAACCGCTGCGCGAATGCTTTTATCAGTTACCCCATAGCACATGCAAACAAACATTAAACGTACTCCAAATGAATCTGTAAATGATAATAATTGTTATTCTTCACTTTAGCAAGTGGATAATGACAAATTTAATACAAGGTAATTGAAGAAAGACTGAACAGTGAGTCGTGAAATTAAGTACGTATTGGTAGGATCAGTAAAAAAACTCATTGTTTAATATTGTTATTTCCATATTCGTACCTACTTTGTGAGTAAGAAATTTCTTATCAAAGTGGTTACGCAACGTAATCGCTTCTATTATTACAATCCAAATATAAATGGAGAGACTCATGAGTGTATTAGTTGGCCGTCCAGCACCTGATTTTACTGCAGCAGCGGTTCTAGGTAGCGGTGAAATTGTTGATACTTTCACACTAAGTGAAGCAATCAAAGGTAAAAAAGCCGTTGTTTTCTTCTACCCACTAGACTTTACTTTCGTTTGCCCGTCAGAGCTTATTGCTTTTGACAAGCGTTATGACGAGTTTAAAAAGCGCGGTGTTGAGGTTATCGGTGTTTCAATCGACTCTCAGTTCTCACACAATGCGTGGAGAAACACCCCTGTAAATCAAGGTGGTATTGGTCCAGTTAAATACACCCTTGTTGCTGACGTTAAGCACGATATCTGCCAGGCTTATGATGTTGAGCACCCAGAAGATGGTGTAGCGTTCCGTGGTTCATTCCTAATCGATGAAGAAGGCATGGTTCGTCACCAAGTAATTAACGACCTTCCACTTGGCCGTAACGTTGACGAAATGCTTCGCATGGTAGACGCGCTAGCATTCCACCAAGAGCATGGTGAAGTTTGCCCAGCGGGTTGGACTGAAGGTAAAGCGGGTATGGATGCATCACCTGAAGGTGTTGCTAAGTACCTATCTGAAGAAGCAGACAAGCTATAAGCTAACCTGTTCGACGATTAAAAAAAAACAGCGCCTTTTGGCGCTGTTTTTGTTTATATCAGTTTGAATAAAACTACTCTTTATTTTCTACAGGCCACCCGCCTAGCGCTTTATAGCGATTTACCATATAGCAAAATAGCTCAGTTGTTTTTTGGGCGTCATATAGCGCGCTGTGCGCTTCGTTTTGATCAAATGCAATCCCTGCAGCACGGCACGCTTTTACCAAAACAGTTTGTCCTAAGGCAAGACCTGCAAGACTGGTGGTATCAAACGAAACAAATGGGTGGAACGGTGTGCGCTTTATATTACAGCGCTCTATCGCAGCATTGACGAAACTCTGATCGAACGTTGCATTATGAGCAACGATAACAGAACGTTGGCAGTCAGCATTTTTTTGCGCCTTGCGGATACCTTTACATAAGTCCTTCATGGCTTCGCTTTCTTCAATCGCACCTCGTAATGCACAATTTGGGTCGATACCATTAAACTCTAAGGCTGCTGGCTCTAGGTTGGCACCTTCAAAGGGGTCAATGTGATAGTGAAAAGTTTGATCGGGATGAAGTATACCGTTTTCATCCATTTTTACTGTTACCGCTGCTAATTCTAACAGGGCGTCAGTGCCTGCATTAAATCCGGCTGTTTCAACGTCGATGACAACGGGAAAATAACCTCGAAAGCGCTGGGAAAGAAGGGGCGGGTTGGCAGACATAAACACTCTTGTAAGACTCTATTGCGTAAATTGGTTGGTGACTCAAGTGCGTACCAACCTGCGAAGCATATTGCGTAAAAGAATTATCGCAAGGATACCTTCGAGTTGCCAGTTTCAATTTATACGTTGTTAAATCAGGGGTATAGCAATGGTACGAAACTCCGATGGTATTAAACGCTAAACTTTTCTACAATTTGGACGATAATCATATTAAGCGTAATGAATTCAAAAGCTCAATGAGAGTGTTTTATATAAGTTAATTCGATTCAATATGCTTGGTGATTCGGGGCGTATCATTGTCTCTTGCCCGTGTTTGTCTGATTTTCGTTATGGTGTCGAAATGGTGTCGAAATTAAAATATATCGCTTTATTGGGGATAGTGGGGTCATTATCTTCCCACGCTGCCATGCGGCAATATTCTGCAACCATAGAAAGCTCCAACTGGCGTATCGATACTGACACCCGCCTTCAGTGTACTCTCAACCACGAATTACCGGGTTACGGTGAAGCCATGTTCACAAGCACGGCATCGAAGCAACTTAACATGGAATTTGAGCTGGACATGCATTTGCTGCCCAGCAAATTTGATATGGCTGCAGTTTATTCTGTACCACCTAAATGGATGCCAGGCGTCGCGCCTAAAACTATAGCCGACATGTCTCTTCGAAAACAGTACAACGGTGATCTACCCCAAGATGCTGCGTGGACTATGCTGTCTGAATTGGAAAAAGGCTTTTGGCCCACAATCTATTACCAAGACTGGTATAACAAATACGACCAGGTGAGTGTGGCACTAAACGCCAGTAATTTTTCAGGCGTGTATCGAGAGTTCGTTAAGTGTGTCTCGAACCTACTCCCATTTAGTTTTGATGATATTGCCTACACGGTATTGTCTTATCAGAACAACAGCACAGAACTGACCAAATATTCGCAAAAGCGTTTAACCATGATTGGTGAATATTTGAAAGAAGACAGCGAGCTCGAGCTTGTGCTTCTTGACGGTTATACCGATAGCTATGGCGGTCGCTACAACAACGAACAATTGTCTATTCGACGGGCCAACGAAGTAAAAAGCTATTTGACGACGCTAGGTGTACCTGAAGATCGAATTCAGTTAACAGGCCACGGTGAGAAACGCCATATTGCGCCAAACGATACGCGAGAAAGCCGCGCCCAAAACAGACGCGTGGTGGTGCGACTTTCTAAATCGTAGGCGCTAATTGTTGCGCCTACACTCGCTTTAAAATGCGTTAGTTTTATTTTTCTCGCCACCTTAATACCGGTATTAAATGGTCGGTGAAAACACCGTCAGCATGTATTACGTTGTCTAAAACTTCCAAGACTTGTTCTGAACTCATACCTGCCGGTAGTGCATCATGTCGGTAGGTGTAGGGGTGGATTGTCAGGTTATTTTCGTGGGCGTATTTAATCCATTCCGCAGCTTCTATTTTTCCTTGAGCCATCGCTTTTTTATCGAGTAAATGGCCTAACCAAGGGCCTATACCATCGGCATACAATGCAACCTGCTGCATGCCTTTCTGTGTGCGTAGCCATTCATAGTCTGTGTCGCTTTCGCCCCAGTCGTTCTCGCCAATCAGCATGACAACTTTACCTTTATAGCCCAAGGTTTCACGAATGCGCTTAACTTCGTTAAAGTCGAAGCATTGCAGATAGCTATTACCGCTCTCGCCACCAAATCCGTAAGCATTTAAAGCATCTACAACGATTTTACTGGCATCAATGCCTTCTTTAATGTGAAAGGCAGGGGACTTTACTTCAGGATAAACCCCTACAGATGTGCCAAATTGGCGATTTAGCTCGCTGATTAATTCAAAATGTTCAGCTAATGTAGCCACTTTGAAGTTAGCGTGGTTACCGCGATATCTATCGGCAAACACTTGGCTCCCGTCACTATTAGTGCGCTCGTGTACCCGCAGTTGTCGCAGTTCTTCAAGGGTAAAATCACGCGCGTAATAACGGCCGTCACCTCGATGGCGCGCCGGGAACACATCTTCTACGTTGGTAACCGTTTCTAAATGAATGTCGTGTAGTACAACGGGTATGTCGTCTTTGGTGATAACAACATCTTGTTCGATAAAATCAGGGCGCAATGAAAAAGCGAGAGTAGCAGCTTCGAGAGTATGCTCAGGTAAATAGCCAGATGCGCCGCGATGGGCAATTACCGTAAATCGCTCTTCATCCTTCACTTTTGTATCAGCGATTGTTTGCGCATGGTCGTTATACGTAGCAGTGGCCGAAAACGCATTGCCAGAAGCAAATGAAGCGGTAAAAGCGACAAGTAACGCTGGCAGAATAGCGGCTAGTTTTGCTTTGGGTTTAGTGCAAAAATTTACATTGCCCTTTGCTCTAGAATTCGGGCTTGGCGCTATTCCAGCTAGGTTTATACTTTTAGCGTTTTGCGTAAATAACAAGCGATTTCGTAGCATGTAACGTCACTCCATGTGTTTTAATTGGCTGCTAATCTGTGCCACACTTTTGTATGTGATACTGTGGTGTTTAAAGCGTCTAAAGCGTTTAAATCGCGCTAAGTATCAAGGGCTTCTTCTCGCGCTCATACTTGCGAGCTTGATCACAGCGAGATTGATTTATTTTGTATGAGTTCTATGGCATATCCATCGGGGTCGCGTACAAAAGCGATAACTGTTGACCCACCTTTTACAGGGCCTGGTTTGCGATACACATCGGCACCATTTGCTTCTAAATTCTCACAAAACTGATAGATGTCATCTACTTCAATGGCGATATGACCATATGCGTTACCCTTATCGTAGGAATTGTCGCCCCAGTTATAGGTAAGTTCTAATACTGTACTGTCAGCTTCATCACCATATCCAACGAAAGCCAGCGTATATTCGTATTCTTTGTTTTCAGACTGACGAAGAAGGCGCATGCCCATGAGTGAAGTATAAAAATGAAGTGAAGCTTCTAAGTTTTCAACTCGAAGCATGGTGTGAAGCATTCGCATAACAGATTCCTTTTCGAGCCATCGGAATAACTCGATGGCACACAGCATTGTGATTGCGTGTTGGACGTTACTTTTCTGTACTCCTAAATTCATAAAGTACTTTCATAAGTAAACGCAAACGACACGCGCTTATGATAATAAGGAAATGTTAACGCTTTAAGACAGTTTTACAATTCTAATTAATCGTAACATACCAGTCCGCATAGATAATTTCCCACTCAGAAAGTGCTGGCAAGTTTCCTAGCGAAGCGTGGGAGTGCAGGAATAGTTGTTCCCTTTCAAATTCCCAGAATGAAGCTAGGAAGCTTGCCAGACC
>NZ_CACSIH010000042.1:0-67091 GCF_902705805.1 Alteromonas alvinellae
TGGCAGTTACACAGAATCTGTTACAGGCTCGAACAGAGGTGCCGCCGCATAGGGTTTAAGCTTCTATGTCGAAGAGCGTTGGCGGCTCCTAATAGCATTTAGGTCAAGTTTTACAACAAGTGCATACGGATTGATTCTAATAAACGCAAAAAAAGGGAACCTAGCGGCTCCCCTTTTTCCTGGAATTTTGAGTATCCTTCTCCGCGATCCTTTGCGACTAAAATCTTCCCGATTAAAATCCGTATACGCCCCTTTCCATCTACTCTCGCGCCTTCCTGTGCGAGCTACACATCCATGCGTAGGTCCCTTTCCTTTTATCCTAATTTACTGTACATCCTTCATACAGTGTTCCTCTTCCTGAGGCTGTCCTTGTCAGACTCCGCTGACGTTCCCTTCCCTCATTCCATTATTTGCTGCACATCCTGCTACAGCTTTGCCAATCCCTTAGCATGTCCCTCTTTCGTCCTTGGTTTGCTCGTCCATGCAAACTAGAAATTCCTTAAAGGCTATCCTGCCGTTGGCTCCTTGCCTCTAGCTCCTTGCTAGCTCTCGTCCATTTTTCCCTGCTACATCCTGTATGCGAAGTCCTTTCACGTTTTACGTCCCTGAATCCCTTTATATCCTTTAGAATCCGTTTCTAACATCCTGTTAATGCAGTGTCCTATCTGCTTTCCTTTCCCTTTCCCCACTGCCTTGTGGGAGTCTCATCCTTAAGTTGTCCTAACTTATTCCGTTGATGATCCTTGACTCAATCCGTGACTCGTCGTGTTTCCTTGTGACATGTTCATAGTATCCCTTCCAATTATTACCGCCATATTGAATTACAGAGATTTAAGAAAGATTCTTGTACGACTTTTGACTAATTTTTAGAAACTTCAATATAATCAATGACTTTATACTTTAGTATAAATTAATCTTTCATCATTTAGGTAAGATCACTCACAGCGTTTGTAGGAAATGTCTTACAAACGCTGTAGTAAATTTGGTGTAAAAATTAGAACTGCCACTGGTGAGGTTTTGGTAGGAGTATCACATCGAATAAAAAAGCATCATTTTAATCTGAACATTACCTCACCGTTCACATGAGAGAGGCTTAATTGTCCTACAACCTGATAATTGTCATCGTTAAAGAAAGCCCGATGTTTTTCTATGGTCACGAATACCGAAACACCCTCACTTTTTTCATCTTCCTCTACCACGCTATCAATAGCGCCAAGTAAAATATGCCCAAGCCCATGATGTTGATAATCTGGATGTACTGCAATGAAACTCAGCATGTGGAAGTTATCGGCGGGAACTAATGTTCGCACTTTTTCTTCTTTTTCTAGCATTTGCTTTGTACCGAACAAACCTGCCGTCAAAAGCATCCGCAGTCTCCAGTGCCAGTAACGTCCTGAGCCAAATGCTGCATCGGGCGCGGTCAAGCATGCAACGGCAACAAGCCGCTCATCATCGAACAGGCCAATCATCGGCTGCTCTGCAACCCAAAATGCATTGAGCTCTTCACGGATAGCTGACCGTAGACGGCTCTCATAACCTTCTTTTTCTGCTTGGAAAATGTCAATGAACAATGGGTCATCTACATACGCATTGTAAAGAATAGAGGCGGCAACTTTGAGATCATCTACAGATAGATAGATGGCTTTAACCGTGTCTTGCAAGGGGGCTATTGCATTATTAATAGCATCAGTATTCATCAGGGGCTCCTTGTACGCAAAGTTATACAGCTGCTTTTACCCACTTAAATAAAATGGGAGAAGTGGACACTACCGCACAACTTTTATCATTGCGCCAACCACCCACTTAAACTGATTAAACTTTAGCCTACGCGAAAAACCCCTAAATGTTAACTTTTTATTAACATTTAGGGGTAGTAAGTAATGCCTACTTTCGTAATCAATTACCAACTAACGATTATTAGTGCATTAAGCTATAAGCACTGTCACCCCAGCCAACTAAGTTTCCATTTCTGAAAACCAACGGCGTACACTCGTCTTTTGTGGTGATACCATCGCCCATCGTTTTTTGAGTTCGGTAGTAAAGTACGCGATATGTGCCGTCTTGCTTTTCGAACAGTTCGTTGAAATCAGCAACGCCCATTTTTCTCAATACACTTTCGTAAGTAGTCCCTGTTTCAAGATTCGCAATGTGTTTACGATTGTTAAACTCTCTGTCTTCCCAATCAGCACCATAGTGACTGTCTGAACCGCCACCTACTGACACGACACAACCTGAAAGCAAAACTGAAGATGCCAAAGCTACTGAAAGAAGAACCGTTTTCATGTGAATTCCTTAATTATGTGTGTTGTTTTTATTCGATACTACGCCTACTTTGTGAACCGACACTGAATAGGACATAAATACGCTAACGTAAGCACCACTGCGTTTATGCGTGATAATGTAATTTATGATTGATAAACAAGATTAAAGCCAAAAATTAAATTATTGATTTTTATACTAATCTTAATAACACCAATCTACGCAGGCTTTGAAAAATAGTGAAATTAGTAACTTATTAGTGAAATTGACTACGTAGACAAGCTACACTGCTACTATTCATGACTTTGAACCATTTTCGTATTATGAGTAACGCTAACCTGCAGCAACTTCACGTTTTGTGCCTTCAAATGCATAAAGAAGGAAAAACACCGTCCGTAGGCATTTTACGTGCAAAAGCTCCCTTTAAGGTATCGGTAACCGAAGCTATTGAAGCGATTAAGCGATTTAACGCACACAAACCTAAGCTAGAGGTATCTAACGAAGAAAACGTAGCGCAACAAAATCCTGTCGCCACAACTGATGAGCCGTGCAATTTGCAAGCACGGGTAGAGACGTTAGAAAAAGAAGTGGCGGAATTGAAGCGGGCGCTACATCAAATTATTAACGCCCAATAGCTTTTAGTCTTGCAGGCCGGGAATTTTAGGTCTGATTGACGTCAGTCAACGCATTAACGTCATATAGCAGGTGTAAGTTGCTCAATAAACACCGCAAGAGAAGGCGCAAGAATTTTGGCAGGCTCTCTGCCAACCTGCTCGAGTGCCACTTCGCCACTTTCGTTGACAACGGTTAAAATAAAATCTTCTTCGTCGGTTAAACCAAAAAACAATGTTGGCGCTTGCCTAAGTCTTTGCTTCATCAACAAATGCCCAATCAAGTTTTGCTGAAGTCGCTCGAAATCTTCGGAATTGAAAACTTGAAGCAATTCACAGCAACCTTGCGGGGCGTTAGCCTTTAAATTATCGCTGTAGTAACGAGTAAAATACTCGCAGTAGTCAGGATTTAGCTTTAGCGATAATGCCTCTTCAACATTGCTGAAAGACTGCACAGGCGATTGAAGTGTAGGAGACCATCTAACAAGTTCACCGTCTTGCGCCGTCGTCTCATAGCACGGCGAGGGCCATTCGCTATCAAATGCTATCTTGAGCCCCTCGCCCTGTTCGACATAAGATGATACAAATTTATCTAATTGTGCTGAAATTGTTAGAGCCATAATGACGTTACCTGCGTATTTTTGGGGTACACTATACAACTAAACAGTTAAGTCAATACTGTGGTTAATTCTACTGTGCTGTAAGACTGTGTCGCTGTGCAGTTCAACAATTTAAATCCCGCGTAGATGCATAAAAGGTTCTTATGTCGACGGACAACTCACCTCAAAAAATTACTATTTCTGCACCTGATGACCTCTCTTTGGGTAAACAGGTTGACTATGAATTTGAATATAATCCTGACTTGTTGCAAGGCGTGCCGCGCAGTCTAAGTCGTGATACATTGAACTTGGCTAGCTCAGGTTTACCTTTTGATGGTATCGACACTTGGACAGGATACGAACTTTCTTGGCTTAATTTAAAGGGTAAACCTAATGTGGCAATCTTAGAATGCCACGTTCCTATTACCTCAAAGAACCTAATCGAATCAAAATCATTTAAGCTATATTTGAATAGCTTCAACCAAACAAAATTCGCTTCAGCAGAGGACGTACGACAAGTGCTTCAAGCGGATTTGTCAGCGTGCGCAGGGGAGCCTGTCGAAGTAAAACTAATTCTTCCAGAGCAGTTTTCTTCGCTACAATTCCAAGAATTTAACGGAACCTTGTTAGATAGTCTGGATGTAGAAATCGATCAATATTCCCCTAATACTCAATACTTGACTGTTGCGAAAAATGTAACAGGAGTTCAAGAGACGCTTGTTTCTCATTTACTTAAATCTAATTGTTTAATCACAAGTCAGCCAGATTGGGCTAGTATTCAAATAAGGTATGAAGGAAAAGCTATTGAACACGAAGGGCTTTTGAAATATCTAATTAGCTTTAGGCAACACAACGAGTTTCATGAGCAATGCGTTGAGCGCATTTACAACGACATCATGCAGCATTGTCAGCCAGATAAGTTAACCGTTTGTGCGCGTTACACACGACGAGGAGGTTTAGATATCAACCCTTTCCGTTCAAATTATGAAGCGCCTTATGCTAATCATCGTCAAGCACGTCAGTAATATAACGGTGAAGTACATACCAACGCTACCTGAGCCGCGGCAGTAATAGCGAATTAGAATAAAGACGAGATTATGGAAGCAAAACAACTACAAACCCTAAAACAAAATAACGCGCTTCTTTGTCAGTTTATTGTGAAACTCTCAGCATTTTATGAGGGCTTCTCGGATAAGATCGATACTGAACTTAAAGTGTTACGAGGCCACCTTTCTGGCACACCTAATTTTAGTCTTGCCGCTGTGAGCATAGAAAAACTCAACAAATCACTTCAGCATCAAGAAATAACGCTTAGAAAGTACAGTATTGATACTGTTTCATCGCTAGAAGATGCAATGAAACAACTACAGAAAATTGTATTTGAAGATACTGAATTAAAAGGGTTAACCACGCAGGAATTGATTAAGCTAAATCAACCTGTAGGTGATATTTTCAGTATTTATAAACTCTATTCAAAAGCCATCGCGCTTCACCGCATTGCGCTCAACAAGGAAATGGTTGGACTTGAGCCATCTGAAATTACAGAAACTAAGTCCACTAGCAATGAAAGCACATCGGCTCATTCGATTAAAGATGATAACCCTCACTACCGTTCTATTTTGGTTGAGCTTAATCACCTTATTGCTTCTTATGCGCAAAAAAAACCTAACGATCAGCAACTCAACGATATAAAGCAACGTCTTGATGAAGGCATGGATGAAGACCAACTGCTTAAAAGCTGCGTTGTAATTTTACGCATGATCGTTCAAGACGCTATGTCAGAGGCGAGCTTAACAGGAAGGGTGATTCAGAGTCTGCACCGTTCATTAGGTCAGGTGAGTAGCGACGTAAGCAATACGATCCAAGGTAGCCAAGCCCAGTTCGAGCAGCGCCAAGCTGGTAATGAGCAACTTAAACGTGACATTATTCACATTGAAGAAGCCGTATCGGAAAGCAGTTCTTTAGAAGCACTTAAAGAGCAGACACAGTTTCGCGTAGAAAAGCTTGTGACTACGTTAAGCGAGCAACAAAGCAACGACCAGCAAGGTCAAGAAGCGTTAATGGCACTGCTCTCCTCTATGCAATCGCGAATAAATACACTTCAGCAGCAAACCAGCGTTTATAAAAAGAAGCTGGCCGAACAAGCAATGCAAAGCCGCACTGATCCGCTCACTCGGCTTCCAAACAGACAAGCGTATAACGAGAGACTAAAAGCCGCTTTTACCAAGTTTAAAGAAAATGGTGACTTGCTTGCGGTTGCCGTTGTGGATATTGACCATTTTAAGTCAATCAACGATAGATTCGGGCACGCAGCAGGCGATAAAACCCTTCAGGTAGTGAGTAAATTCTTAAAACAAAGTTTGTCCGAAAATGATTTTATTGGTAGGTGGGGAGGAGAAGAGTTTGTAATGCTACTGCCGCAGGCGCAGATGGCAGATATAGATAAAAAGCTTAATGAAGTAAGAACTAAACTTGCTGCAATGCCGTTTAAATTCAAGCAAGAAAAAGTAAAAATCACCGCATCTTTTGGCGCAACCTGTTTCAATGACAATGATACTACCGAAACTGTGTTTGAACGCGCCGATGAGTACCTCTATAAGGCAAAACGGAACGGCCGCAACCTCGTAGTCACTGATTTAAGCACTGACTTATAGGAAGTAAAAATATGAAGAAAGTGCAGCTTAACCCTGTTGGCTGGATGAGCCAGTTATCACAAGTAGAAGTTTCTCGCCTTCAAGACGCCACTAACAGCGAGCTCTTTGCTATGTTCAGAAGCTGTTGCCTTGCAGTATTGAACAGCGGCGTTGACGAAGACAATTTCGAAGCACTTTTTGCTCCTTATGAAAATTTTGAAATAAAACTCATTCGTCGTGAGCGGGGCGTAAAAATAGAACTCGTGAACCCACCTGAAGTGGCTTTCGTTGACGAAAAACTCGTTCGTGGTGTGCACGAACATTTGTTTGCGGTCCTTCGCGACCTGCTTTATATGGGCAACAAGTACGCGTTTCTTCACCAAACTGCACCGGCTGAAGGTAGCGACATCACAGACATGGTGTTTGACATGCTACGCCACGCTAAAGCGCTTGAAGGGAACGATGGCGTAAACACAATTGTCTGCTGGGGCGGCCATTCCATTAATCAAGTTGAGTACAAATACACGAAAGAAGTGGGCTATCAGCTCGGCTTGCGTGACATGAATATTTGCACAGGATGTGGGCCTGGAGCGATGAAGGGCCCAATGAAGGGCGCCACCATCGGCCATGCAAAGCAACGCCACAAGACAGGTCGTTACATTGGCATTTCTGAGCCGAGTATTATTGCCGCCGAGCCGCCCAATGCCATTGTCAACGAGCTCATTATCATGCCTGATATTGAAAAGCGTTTAGAGGCGTTTGTTAGACTCGGACATGGCGTTATCGTGTTTCCAGGCGGTGTAGGCACTGCCGAAGAGTTACTGTATCTGCTTGGCATTTTGATGAATGAACGCAATGCGCAGCAACCTTTTCCTTTAATTCTAACAGGGCCTGCTGGTAGCGAAGAATACTTTGAAGCCATAGACGCTTTTGTTGGTGCAACACTGGGTCCAGAAGCACAATCAAAATATCAAATCATTGTAGATGACCCTGAAGAAGTAGCACGTACCATGAGTAAACAGCTTGAAAAAGTAAAGAAATTCAGAGGTGCAATGGGTGATGCATTTAGCTTTAATTGGTCATTAAAGATTGAGCAGGATTTCCAACAGCCCTTTATTCCTACCCATGAAAGTATGGCTGCGCTTCAGCTGCACTTAGACCAGAGCAAAAGTGATCTAGCGGCCAATTTGCGCAAAGCGTTTTCAGGCATTGTTGCGGGTAACGTTAAAGCGGAAGGCATTGCTCAGATCAAAAAACATGGTCCGTTTGAGCTCACCGGTGATAGTACACTGATGGGGAAGGTTGATACGCTACTTGAGTCGTTTGTAAAACAACATAGAATGAAGCTACCTGGCAGTGCTTACGAACCTTGCTATGTTGTGAAAAATGGCTAAAAAAGCAAAATCATTGGCGACGCATTTGCTTACGTTTACTACTTATGTTTAGTGGGCGTTTTAAGGTACACTTACCTAGAGTGTATTTAAACGAAAAAATGTTACATGCAGCGAACTTCCTTTGTCTAATGCTTATGCTTTTGACATTGATATCCCTCACTAACATTTGAGTATAGAAAACGAGAAGTAACGGTCATGAATACCAAGGTTATTCGTCTAATTTTAGCTGGCGTCGCTTTATATGCGGTGTTTGTTTTTATGATTATCGCTTTTTATCCCGATAAGCCTGAAAATATGGATTGGAAAGACCGTGAAGAATACAACCGCGTTCAAATCACAAAATTAAAATTGGGCAGTACCCGAGAAGAAGTGCTTGCTTTGCTAGGCTCACCTGATATTACAGAAGCCAAGCGACAAGGTACTACAGCAATTCAGGTTATGTTTTTTAGAACTCAACATGTGCGCGCAGATGGATTAACGACACAAGACGAATGCACGCCTTTATTGTTTGAGAATGACAAACTCATTGCATGGGGTGAAGGGGCTTACTCCAGCTACCAGAAAAGTTAAAAGGATGGGGAATGACAGGCATCATTTCCACACTTAAACGCCTGATACATGTAGGCGAGGCTGATTTATCGGTCGAGCAGCGTATTAATCATTGGTTAAAAAACGCAAAGCGAATATTAACCTTGGTTAACGCCAATCCAGCGCTATCTGCAGCCACCCTTCACATCGATAATGACTTGCCTAAAGGCACACAGCAACTTTTATTACTCGCACTATTCGGCAAGCTGTGTCGATTTAACGATCATTATTTACAGCACGTTCTCGCATCTATACTCGCCACCCTTTGGCTGTCAGATAGCAACACGCCGCGCGATACGATACCAGATGTACTTCGCTTTTTGCGTAAGCACAATCTGGCTGTTTGGTTAGATACAATAAAGTTACAAAAAGCGTTTCGGGGTGAGAAACATAGTCAATATATCGCCGACAGCCGGCTCAACTTAGCGCAAAGACTTTGTCTTCTGGCAGGTGTTTTCGCCAATGGAAAGAAGAAAGCTGACTACAAAATAGTGTTCTCACGCGTAGCAGTTCGCCTACCCGCGCACCATAGGCATCATTTATCTCATCTTATCCCTCTTTTCAACGGCTTACTTCCCGGCGCAAAAGTTTATGCTGAAGGAGTACCGGGCGCTTTGGTAGATATTCAGCAAAATCATGGATTTGTTTTCATGCTGAGTAAGGATGATGAGGATGGTAAGTGGCTACCTTTATCGTCTATTAGCGCTCCCGTTTCTCTCTCGCTACCTTTTGAACACTTCGTTGCGCTATATACAGACACGGCCCACGCCAGAGTAAACCAAGGCGGATCACCATTTCTACCGTCCACATTTGCAATACAGCACCCACCAAAAGCTCTCATTACTATTATTGATGAGTTGAAGAAGCGAGATGTTGTTATTGATGAGTTGTGTGAGAAGATTCAAAAAGTGCCCACTTTTAATCACTTTTTAATCCATACTGCGAGCCAAGACAACAGATTACAATTGCCGGTTAAGAGCATAAAACAGGCGGTATTAACGTATGGTATAGAGCGCGTGGGCGATATGCTCATCCAGTTTGCTCTGTTAGAACGGCTTACGCAAAATCAATTCCCTTTGATGGGAATGTGCAAACAAATCACGCTTCTTGCGTGTTCATTTGCAAGTCATTTTGCTCAAGTTGCAGATTCAAAATTTACGCCACAATCAGCGGCATTAACAATGACGTTTATTTGCACACCGCTGTTCACACTTCCCGGCTTTAAGGTGTCTCAGTCCTTGCCTGTCGACCTAACCAAAACCGTTTCAATCAACAACGCATTTAAGGTGAAAACCGACACGACGTGGCTCGCAATAGCTTCTGAACTTGCCGGAAGTTGGCATCAGAGCTCGACATGGCGTGCTGTTATACACCAATGCGGGAAGTTGAGCTCTGACGTTCCAAAATCAATCCAAAAAGAACAAGCGATTTTGGTGTTAAGTTTTGCCCTGACAAAAGCCTGTTTGTTTGATCAAAATATTTACTCTCTCCTTCAAGATACAAAGGTAAAAACGCTTTTAAATATTCTTGGTATCAAGCACGAAGATATATCTGCAGCACTCGAGTCCAATGGACACTTGCTTTTTTGCCCTCTGGCCGTCTAGCGCTTTTGGACCTTTATCACCCGCATTACTCCCAGATATCAATATTTATCCCTCACCGCTTCAATTAATCTTTACGAATGGCTATAACTTGCGCCGGCTATCATATAAAATACGGCAACTTTTGCAGTGCTTTACCCTTTTTCCCTACATTTTCCATTATAATAAGTAAGCAGGCAGAATTTGACGCTTTAAGCGTCACCCTAAAAATTGAATAAACCTAACGATTTTGACAACAGAATTACCAGAGGATCCCTCCACATGACTCAGCAACGTATTACAGTCATTCGCGGTGACGGCATTGGCCCGGACATTATCGATGCAACCACAAAAATTCTAGATAAGGTTGGCTGTGACTTTGCCTATGACTATGCCGATGCGGGCTTAGTTGCACTGGAAGAACATGGCGAGCTACTACCTCAAGAAACATTAGACCTGATCGCTAAAAACAAAGTTGCCCTAAAAGGCCCTTTAACCACCCCCGTTGGTGAAGGCTTCACATCTATCAACGTAAGTCTTCGTAAGCAGTTCAAGCTGTACGCAAACCTTCGTCCAGTAATGTCTTTCAAAGGCACTAAGGCACGTTACGAAGATATCGACATCATTACCGTTCGTGAAAACACGCAGGGTATGTATTCTGGCCTTGGCCAAGTTGTTTCAGAAGACGGTAATGAAGCTGAAGCAATGAGTAAGATTACTCGTGACGGCGCTGAAAAAATCGTAACTTTTGCTTACGAACTCGCCCGCCGCGAAGGCCGCAAGAAAGTCACTGCTGTTCATAAAGCTAACATTCTTAAATCAACTTCAGGCTTATTCCTAAAAGTTGCTCGTGAAGTTGGTGAGCGTTACCCAGACATCGAATCAGCGGAAATGATTGTTGATAACTGTTGTATGCAGCTTGTTATGAATCCGCACCAGTTTGACGTTATTGTTACAACGAATCTTTTCGGTGACATCCTATCTGACCTGTGTGCCGGTCTTGTCGGTGGTCTTGGTATGGCACCTGGCGCGAACATCGGTGAAGATTGTGCAATCTTTGAAGCGGTTCACGGCTCTGCACCAGACATCGCAGGTAAGAACCTTGCTAACCCGACGTCAGTAATCTTGGCTGCGGCACAAATGCTTGAGTACCTAAACATGGGCGATAAAGCAGAGAAAATTCGCGCAGCACTGAAAGATGTGATCGAATCTGGCGACCGCACAACTCGTGACCTTGGTGGTGAGGCTGGTACAACAGAATTCACACAAGCGCTTCTTGACCGCCTATAGGCTTCATATGCGTTCACGCAGACATTAATTCAAAACGGGCTTTTAAGCCCGTTTTTTATTTATTCTCCCGCTTTTTTTAATAAAAACTGTACTAAAACTGGACTACCGCTTTTTCAACCCGTCTTTATCATCTTATGTGTACACGCTGAAGTATGCCGAATTCTGTAACTAGGTAATTATGTGAGGCGTATGCCGTCTCGACTTAGCCTATTTGTTGTTAAGAATTAGAAAATCTGTGTGCTTCAGGTACACCTTTTAATCTCAATTAGCTAAATAGCAGCGCCGATAACGTTTATGGCGCGTTTAGCCACATACAAGGAAAGATGATGAAAAAATTAATCTCAGGTTTACTCGTACTATCTGCACTAGCCATTCAAGCGCCAGCGGTTTGTGCTCAACCAGCGGATAGCGAAAATGCTCGGTTTAATCAAGGTACGGACCAGCAACAACGTATCGATTTAAACTCAGCGACCGTAGAGCAATTGATCACCCTACCCGGCGTTGGACAATCTAAAGCGAAAGCAATTATTAAATATCGAGAAGAAGTGGGACCGTTTCTTGAAGTCGCACAGCTAACCCAGGTCAAAGGTATTGGCGAAAAAATGCTTAACAAAATTGAAAGCTATGTACAGGTAAGATAGACGAGCTAAAGCGAATAAGCGGTACGCTGGCTCCTCGCGTAAAAAATGCGCCGTAAAGGCGCATTTTTTATCGTTTTAAGCTATTTGATTGCCCTAGTCTGTTGTATCTTGATATATAGTACCGATCAACAAACTCTAATAATACTATTTTAAAACAGAAGCTAAGTACTCTTTAAATTCGTCGCCTAACGACGGGTGACGTAACGCGTATTCAACGTTAGCTTTCATGTAACCTAACTTACTGCCACAGTCGTGACTCTTACCTTTCATGTAGTAGGCATCAACTTGTTCAAGTTTCATCAGTGCATCAATAGCATCAGTCAGCTGTACTTCACCACCCGCTCCTGGAGGAGTAAACTCTAACAGATCCCAGATTTTTTCTGACAGAACGTATCGACCTACCACAGCAAGGTCAGAAGGTGCTTCGTCGCGAGGCGGCTTCTCTACCATTTTGTGTATCTTCGCTGACTGACCTGGGGCAATAGCCGCGCCGTCTAGATCTGCGATACCGAATTTAGAAATATCTTCGTCTGGGACCTGCTCAACCATAACCTGACTTACTCGGCTGGTGTTAAATTTGGCAACCATGTCTGCAAGGTTATCTTTCTTAGGATTACTTGCTGCATCATCAATAATAACGTCAGGTAGTACTACCGCAAATGGCGCATCGCCAATCAGAGGTCGAGCGCAAAGTACTGCGTGACCAAGCCCATTCGCAACGCCTTGGCGAATGTGCATGATAGTTACATCTTTTGGACAGATTGACTGTACTTCTTCTAACAGTTGGCGTTTTACACGCTTTTCTAGCGTGGCTTCTAGCTCAAAAGAGGTGTCAAAGTGGTTTTCAATGCTGTTTTTACTCGCGTGTGTTACTAGGATAATTTCTTTTAGCCCTGCGGCAACACACTCACTTACTACATATTGAATTAGCGGCTTATCAACCACTGGTAACATCTCTTTAGGGATGGCCTTTGTTGCTGGAAGCATTCTGGTCCCTAGACCTGCTACAGGGATTACCGCTTTTTTAACCTGACTCATTAGTTAATATCCTTCTTAAAATCCTAATTACACGCTCAAGTCGACATCACGTCGTCAATTCTTCCTTAAGCTGGTTATATTCGATGCTGTTATCTAGAGTAATGCAATCGATGTTCCAATTACCTTTTTAGAGCATTAATGTCTTGAAAGTGGGCATTACAGCTTTTAATCACCGTTGAACGCACAAAATTTGGGATAAATAATATCTAATGCACCAAATTAGTGAAAGGGGGACGCGAAGATTTTTCACTGTATCTGCTCGTTAACTAGCGACACGTTGCTAAATGCCGACGCTATTTAACAACTTTATCGGGTTGAATCGGGCCACTCCGATGTTTGAGGCCATCTTTTAGCCCTAAACGCATGTATTTGCCTCTCTCATGTCCCTGACCAAAACAAAATCTATTAACAATGTACCTTACGGGTATTGCACAAACATGACGAAGCTTCCAATAAAGTGGAACATAACGACGTCTTGCTAGAATTAACACATTCCGAAATTGGTAGTAGAGCCTAATGGGTGCCCCTTGCTTAAAGGTAATTCCACACACCTTTATTCTGTCATCGCCCTGCCGATGAGGCATGCAGGCGCTAAGCGACTGATAAATAGTCATGCCCTTGGCTCGTGCACGCCAGCACCATTCGTGATCGACGCCGTCAATAAATAGGCCATTCTCTTTTTCTCCTACCCGTTCAAAAGCGTGGCGAGAAAGGAGCATGCCTGAAGCTATTATTTGTTTTACTTCTTTTAAGCTCTCAGATATTTTTTTGCCTTTTTGTAAAACACCTTGGTCAACGCAATCTGAAAATTGACAGTAAATAGAGGGGCCTATGGCAGCAATGGAAGAGCTTTTCTCCATAGTTTTAAACTGCTGCAATAACTCAACGGCAATAGTGGGCGTAAATAGACTATCTTGGTCTAGCAAAAACGCATATTCAACGCCTCTATCAAAAAGCGTTTTCAAGCCAATATTTTGAGCTTTAGCAATGCCCACATTGGTACCACAATGAATGTACTTGAAACGGGGATCACTAAGGCGGTCGTCAGCACCGGCCGTGTTATCAACGACCACTAAATCCCACTCAGGCGCACTGAAAGCCTTAATGACCTCAGCGACGTGACTAAAATCCGGATTATAGAGTATTACGACAACGCCTGTTTTCAATGCTTACCAAACCTCTCTAGCAAGTGACGGTCGAGTTTATACGCTAGTTTCACAACTTTACCGGGCATTAAACGCAACGACAATACTCCGCATGCATAGAAAAAATTATAGGGAGAATATTGCTTTAGCTTGGTTATCGCGTAAATTCGCGCTTTGAATTCATTAAGGGACTTGCTCAGTCCTCGGCGCTTATAGAAGTTATTCACTCTCCTAAATTTTAACAAACGGTCCTTTAAATTCCTGAAAATATACCCTTGTGAAGCAAGAGTAATCCAGAAAAAATAATCTTGAGTGTTAAGTAAGTCATCATTGTATCTGTGCCCATCGAGAAACACATTGTACCGAATAATTACGGTAGGGTGATTGAGAGAACAACGCCTTGGTAATATGCGCGTGATCTGCTTGTGAGATGCCGGCATTACACGTGCTCCCACCTTCTTACCACTTTCGTTGATTTCAGTCAGCGCTGAGCCTAGCACAGAGATGTTGCTGTGCTTTTTAAGGTAAGTGATTTGGCGCGAAAGGCGGTGCTGTTCAGAGATATCGTCTGCGTCCATCCTAACAAAAAAAGACGGTTCAAACGCTAAACCAAAATCGATGGCTGAATTCATACTGCTTGCAAGTCCCATATTGTGACTATTTTGCGCTAGAACAATCCTATTATCACTCATAGTTGCAGTGTTGAGGACTTGAGTTATCGAGCCTGGTACAGGCCCATCAATAACTATAATAAAAAGGAAATCGGTATAACTTTGGCTGGTTATGCTCTCAATAGACTCCTCGAGCCACTTAGCATTGTCTGCTTGATAAACCGCCATTGCGACAATCGATTCAACGTGCTTTTTTTTATTTTCGTTGTGAAGAATAGAGAATTGATTTATCAAGAATATTTTTACCAGCCTAAAAGAAACAGAGAAAATAAAAGCGCTCTTACGCGCCTTTATTTAGGAAGGTATGTTACAACTATTTCGCGCAACCTGCTATGGGGCTCACCAAATTTACGACGAGAACCGCTTGATAAAGCGAAGGACGCTCCATATATGTTGGATCACTAAACTGTAAATAATCAAAAGACCAATAAAACTATAAAACATTACAGCTTCTGGCACTTGATATACTTCACCTAATATACCAATCAAGCAGTAACACGCACCAAGGCATAGTATAGCGACCAATGACTTCCTACTACTTAGTCCGGCCCGCATAAATATATTGTGAAGGTGCTGCCTGTCTGGCTTTAACATTGATTGCCCCTTTCGAGCACGGCGATACATAATTGCCGCCATGTCCATTAGAGGAAGCCCTACCAGCCACACCGCTGTTATAGGTCTAAACGCAGCGGAGCCACCTTGTGTATGATCAACAAGCAGCCACACTATCGTAAGCCCAACGAACATACTACCAGCATCGCCCATGAATATTTTATTACCTTTAAATCCTTTCCAACTTAAATTGAAAGCAAGAAAAGGAACGATTGCGGCAACGATGATAAGCGGCTCCATAATCGACGCGCCATTACCGGTAAAAATCAAAAAGCCTGCAACGGTAAGCAATATAACCAAGCTCATACCACCTGCTAGACCATCAATACCGTCGATCATATTAAATGCATTGATAACACCAACGACACAAATGATAGTGAAAAAATACCCGCCGAGGTCGAGCAGCACTTCGCCAGTGCCAAAGATGTTGCCTAATGAAGTAATATAATTTTGTGCGCTCCATGCCATGATAGCAGCCACACCAAATTGGCACATAAGGCGCCCTTTAGCACTTAAATCGAAACGGTCGTCAAGCATACCAAGCAAGACGACAAAAGCGGACGCAGTAAAGAAAAGGGGATCATTCTTCATCCATACATCTGTAGCGACACTTGCTACAAGAACAGCCATGAATATCGCTACCCCCCCGGTTAACGGGACGATTCCTGCATGGCGTTTGCGCGCAGTAGGTTGGTCAACCAAGCCGAACTGATGCGCTAATGGCGTCATCACCACTAAAAGTATTAGGGCTACGAAAAATGCAGTGAAAAGCGGGACGAACTGCAAGTACGCTAGCATAGAACACACAACCTCTCGTCATCGGACAGCGAAATATTTGGATTTTCGAACATAACCAATGCACTTTTAAATTTGTCTATAAAACTCAATGTTGATTCCATTTACATACAACTTCCATTTCTTCCAGCGCGGTGAGGGCTTGTTGTTATAACTGTGCGGGTAGAAAACCGCCATATGATATAAAACATTTGTTTAAGTAACCACCCCAATCAAAAAAATAACGTTTCAAAAAAATTTCATACAATACGCTTAGAGCCCATCTCAACGAGCCAAGCTGCCTTTAGCATTTAGAATAATGCTTAATTTTTTATTAACGAATTTCATCATCTTTTATTCCGATGAATAGTAAATTTTTTCAACACTTTTGAACTTGCTAGTAAAAAAGCGGTCTTCTTGCTTCGCCAGACCCTAGCGCCAGAGCGATAGCAAACATGCTTTTTTTAAAACTTATGTTATCCTAGCGCCAAATTGCTATATGGATATGAAAGCTAATGTTCAAACAATTCAAACGTTTTTTATTGCCGTTCGCACTAATAGTGGGCGCAACAGGGTGTACTAACTCACCTACAGTTACTGAAGCTGACATCCCTTTGGTACACTCTTCTCTTGCATATTCTTTAGCGCCGGACAAAGAGCTTGCAATAAACATTCCAAAAGCCAATATCTATTTTGATACAAAGGAATCTTTCAAGATACGCTTTGATGGTTACGATTACGAAGCATCCAAGCACTATGTTTCAGCTACCGGCAATAAATGTATCCGCTTTTCTTTACAAGATAGTGACTCGGTTCAAAATGGAGCGCAGCGCAAATTAACAACTTGTCAGCGAGATGGGCAGTGGAGAGTCGTATCTCCTCTCGTTGTTTCAGCAGCCGTGCTAGGTGAATAAAACAATGAAGTTTATGGATATGAAAGACACATTAAAAGCGCTGTCAAAAATAGCATGTACAGCAGTCATTGGCAGCATGATGTTACAACCGGTTTTTGCTCAAAGCATGGAGCAACTGCAGCAGTTACGTGAAAGAGCTCAGCAATCTCAAAGCGGCATTTCGGCCCAGTCGGTATCTCCGTTGAGCGTATCAACACAGCGAACGTTGCCAGGCGCATCAAGCTCTGCAAACACGATGGGGCAATTCTCAACCCAACCAAGAAATGGGGTTAACCTCCCTGGTGAGCCCACAATTGACACCGTGTTTCCAGCACAAGCGCCTATGGAGAACCCGCCATTTGCTGCAAACCTCTTTATTGGTGGTTTTGAATCCGAACGCAGTTCAGGGTTAAACGACAATTACTTAGTAGCACCTGGCGACAAAATAAATATTTGGCTTTGGGGAGCAGTGAATTTTTCAGACGTAGTAACCGTTGACAACCAAGGCAATATTTTTATTCCTAATATCGGTCCTATTCGAATAGCAAACACACCTGCAGGCACGGTAAACCAAACAGTTACCGCTAAAATTAGGCAGGTGTATACCAACGATGTGAATGTTTACGTAAACCTTCTTACATCGACCCCAGTGTCTATATTTGTATCAGGGCCAGTTTTGCGCCCCGGTCAATACGCCGGCCTTGCTTCAGATAGCGTACTTTATTATCTAAAACGTGCAGGCGGTATCGACTTCCAGCGTGGCAGTTTTAGGCAAATAGATGTCGTTCGCAACGGCAAGACAGTAGCCACTGCAGACTTGTATGCTTTTTTTAGAAGTGGAAAGCTTCCAGCTGTATCCTTCAAAGACGGCGACACTATTTTAGTGCACCCAATTGGCAACACAATTGTTGTTGAAACCGGAGCCCGTAATAGCTTTACCTTTGAATTTCTAAATGAAGAATTAAATGGCGGCGTAGTTAACTACTTTGCACGCCCCGGTGAATTCGCTTCTCATGCCTCAGTATCGGGTGTTCGCAATAATAAACAGTTCGCACGTTACTTAGATTTAAAAGCGTTCGCTTCTTTAGAACTAAGCGCGGGCGATACGGTAGAGTACATTGCAGATCACGAACCGCAAATATATCGCATCAATGTTGCAGGAGCCTTCGCAGGCGCATCACAAATTATGGTTGATAAAGGTGCGCGCTTACTTGACGTGCTAGACCATATTGAAGCTGATACCACGCTCTCTGATACGCAAAACATTTATTTACTGAGAGAAAGTGTAGCAATAAAGCAAAAGCAAATTATTGAAGAGGGTTTACAGCGTCTTGAAAGAAGCATGTATACCGCCCCAATAAGCTCTACTGGTGAAGGTGCGATTCGAGCTCAAGAGGCGCAGCTTGTCGCAGACTTTATTGCACGAGCAAGGCAAGTAGAACCGCAAGGCCGTGTCGTTGTCTCTGAAAACGGCGACATAGCTAATATTTTGTTAGAACCCAACGATACCATCGTCATTCCTGAAGTAACTGACTTGATTCACGTTGGCGGGGAAGTATTGCTGCCTCAGTCTGTGGTGTTTAACCCAGATGCAACTACCGAAGATTACGTTGCATGGGCTGGCGGTTTCACTGAACGCGCTGAAGACGAACGTATACTAATTGTTCGCAAAAACGGTAACGTTACTTTTTCAAGCGTGAACGACTCATTCCTTTCAAGTGACGAAAGCAAGCTTGAGCCAGGGGACCAGATTATCGTTCTGCCTGCAATTGATACCAAAGTACTGCAAGCTGTCAAAGATATCACTCAAATCGTCTATCAAATTGCTATTGCAGCTAACGTAGCTACTAATTAAGCATGGTAACCTTTAAAGACCAGCTCTACGCATGGAGAGGCGTGATATTCGCGCTTTTCCTGCGTGAGCTTCAAAGTAAATTTAACGATAAATTTGGCTTAGGCTGGGCATTTTTAGAGCCCTTTGCATTTATCTTCGCGCTGTCATATTTGCGTGGACTGATCAGTGGCGATGATATCCATTCTATTCCTCTCTTTCTTTTTATGATGATCGGAATGGTCGGCCTGCAGTCTTTAACTACATGCCTACAGTCAGTTTCAACTTCTGTGCGAAGAAATAAGCCGCTCTATGCGTTTAGGCAGGTTCAACCTATTTCAGCGATACTCACAGCGGGCTTCCTCGAGTTTTCAGTCAAAGTTGTGGTTGTCGCATTACTATGTCTCGCGCTTTACCTTATGGGCGAGACCTTTACGGTAAATGACCCGTTGCTGCTGATATCTCTGTTTCTTCTTTTATGGGTATTTTCAATATCCATTGGGATGATTTTTGCTATTGCTGCTGCATTCGTGCCGGAAGTAGATAAGATAAAATCAATGCTTACCCGCCCACTAATGTTTATTTCATGCGTTTTTTTCAGCCTTCAAGACTTACCCGAAGAATATTGGCCGTACTTAACTTGGAACCCTCTTGTTCATTTTAATGAACTAGCTCGTTACGCTTGTTTCGAATCCTATGGCACTAATGGTGTTTCATTGGGTTTTGTAATTGAGATTACCATTATTTTTCTCTTTCTAAGTCTTTCGATGTATCACATCACATGGAAGAAGGTGTTGTCACGATGATAAGAATTGAGAATCTTACTAAGAGCTACCCCAGTAAAATGGGCCCTCAATATATTTTCAAAAATTTGAATTTTGATTTCCCAACGGAAAATAATGTCGCAATTTTAGGTAAAAACGGTGCAGGTAAATCCACCCTTTTCCGAATGCTAGCGAAAAGTGAATATCCTGACAAAGGGCGTGTTTTAACAAATAAGTCCATGTCTTGGCCGGTTGCCCTTCAAACAGGTGTACACCCGCAAATGACAGGGCGTGAAAATACGCGATTCGTGGGGCGAATTAATAACGTCAAGTCGCTCCCAGAATACGAAGAAAAAGTGCAGGAGTTTGCCGAGTTAGGTAAACGCTTCGATCTTCCTGTGCGCACCTACTCGTCTGGCATGCGCGCAAAACTGGTGTTTGCGTGCTGCATGAATATCAATTTTGATATTTATCTTATCGATGAAGCGACATCAGTAGGCGATCCGCTTTTCAGAAAAAAAGCGCGTTTGTCGCTTAAGGAAAAAAGTGAGCAGGCCGGCGTTATCATGGTTAGTCACGAACTCGACCAAATCCGCGAATTCTGTACGTCTGCCGTAATCATTGATGAAGGCAAGCTTACTTACTATCACGATCTCGAAGAAGGCATCGACGTTTATACGCAGGATGCAGACAATAAGAAATCACTTAAATAGGTTCAAATCACAGTGGAAAAATCTCTTACACAGCTCAATGCCCTTCTCAGCAAGCACAAAATGCTCTTGCTTGTACTTCCATGGGTACTTTACGCCGTATACCTTGTTTTATGGGCTGCGCCACAGTACGAAAGTAAAAGCCAACTTATTGTTAAGTCAAGTGACGGCGGCAGCAGCTTCGACCCTTCATCCCTGCTTATGGCAGCCGGTGTTTCAGGCGCGTCAGGTGGTACAGAAAGTCAACTTGTTGAAGCTTACATTCAATCTGCCGACATGATTAAGTATCTCGATAAAACCATAGGGCTTCGTGAGCACTACATGTCGGACAAAGCTGATATGTTTAGCGGTTTGTCGTCTTCACATAAGCAAGAAGACTTTTACCAGTTCTATCTAGACCATATTGACGTTAGCGTGGATTCGGCATCTTCAGTCATTAGTTTGCGAACTCGCGCTTTCGACGCTGAATATGCGCAAATAATAAACCAAGCTATTGTTGATAAAGCGGAAGAGTTTATTAATAACATCAATAACAACTTAGCGAAGTCAAAGCTTACTTTTGCTAAAGGTGAACATGAGATTGTTGAACAAAAGCTTCAACAAGCAAAAACTGAAATTTTAGCCTTTCAATCCAAATACAACGTGCTCGACCCTACTGCTGAAGGTGCAGCGTTTCAGCAAATCGCTTTTTCATTAGAGGCAACCCTCGCCCAGAAAAAAGCTGAGCTGAGCACTATGTCGACCATGATGTCTAACGTCGCCCCAGAAGTGATTAACATTAAGCGTGAAATAGCTGCTCTACAAAAAGAAGTAGAAAAACAGAAGGAGCGAATTAGTACTGCTGAAGGAGAAAGTGAAGCACTGTCTGTGAGTGAGCTTATGGCGCAATACAGTAACCTTCAGGTTCAGCTTCAATTGGCCATTCAAGCGTACTCTTCATCGCTGATTACTTTAGAAAATGCGCGAGTAGAGGCATATCAAAAACTACAACATTTGGTAACAGTAGAATCGCCTACCCTTCCAGATGACAATGCTTACCCCACCGTAATTTACAACCTTGTACTTTTTGGTGTTTCATTGTTGCTTATCTATGGGATAGTGCGAATTATAGTAGCTACTATCCGCGAGCTTTAGTGCTTCCATCTCTTTAGCAAATCATTATTCAATCGGCTAAGTCGTACAAGACTTAGCCGATTGACACAGCTTTAATGAAGTTTGTCGCCCAAATCTTGTGTCTTTAAGCAAGCTCTAGTATAAGAAGCTATCCGCCTTACGGACTACTATCAAAGAGCCTATCCTATAAGTGCTCTACAATAACAACCATAAGCAATATGGAATTAAAATATAATTATGAAACCATCTAACGATACTAGCTTTTTCGGCCATCCAGGGGGCCTAAGAACGCTATTCTTTACAGAAATGTGGGAGCGCATGAGTTATTACGGAATGCGCGCGCTACTCGTTCTTTTCATGACCGCGAGCTTACAGACACAAGGCTTAGGTTTTACTGTTGCAACCGCTGGCGCTATCTACGGCCTATACACAGGTGCGGTATATTTCCTAGGTTTACCGGGCGGCTGGTTAGCGGACCGCTTAATCGGTGGTAAGAACGCCGTATGGTATGGCGGTATTATCATCTTCGCAGGCCACGTGGTACTCGCCATAGACTTGCAAAACCTTTTCTTCGTTGGCCTTATCCTTGTTGCTTCAGGTACTGGCTTACTTAAACCTAACATTTCAGCAATGGTTGGCCAGCAATATGGTGACGACGACGGCCGTCGTGACAGTGGTTATGCGCTGTATTACATGGGCATAAACATCGGTTCACTCATCGCCTACCTAGTTACCGGTTATTTACAGGAAAACTGGGGCTGGCACTATGCATTTGGTGCAGCTGCCATCGGTATGGCAATCGGCCTAATTCAATATTACTTCAGCAACCGTTCGTTATCGGCTGATTCTGTTGCTCCTGCAAACCCATATCAAGGTGCGGCTAAACAGCGCGCATGGATGGGCGTATGGGCAGTGATTGCACTTGCTGTTGTGGTAATTGTGCTTGCACACATGGGCACTATCGTTATTGAGCCAGTTGCCCTTGCTCAACAAGTTGCCATCGTATTTACCGCAATCTTCTTCCTTTACTTCGGGTTCATTTATTTCAAAGGCCAGCTAAGCGACAACGAGAAGAAGCGCATGTGGGCGCTGTTTTTAGTGTGTGTCGCTTCAGCATGTTTCTGGTCTGGTTTCGAACAGGCTGGCTCTTCACTCAACCTATTCGCACAGAACTATACCGACCGCGTACTTGAAAGCGGCTCGCTACTTACATCTTGGTTCGGGATGGACGCTATCCCAACAGTATGGTTCCAGCTTTCAAACTCGCTATTTATAATCATCCTGTCGCCTTTCTTCGCTGCCCTTTGGATTAACCTTGCTAAAAGAATGATTGACCCGTCGTACACGATTAAGTGTGCCGTAGGTATCGTTATTATGGCGTCGGGCTTCTTGGTAATGTTTATGGCGTCTCAATATGCTGCACAAGGCCTTAAAGTTGCGCCTATGTGGCTTGTTACTACCTACTTCTTACACACTGTTGGTGAGCTGTGCCTAAGCCCTGTTGCACTAAGTGCAGTAAGTAAGCTATCGCCTAAGCGTTTCGCAGGGCAAATGATGGGGGTATTCGTACTGACTTACTCTATTGGTAACATCATTGCTGGCTTACTTTCAGGTAACTTCGACCCAGAAAACGTAGAGCAAATGCCAGACCTGTATCTTCAGATTGCCCTATTTAGCATCGCCATTGCCATCGTGATTGGTTTAATGAGCTTTAAATCTCGTTTCTGGGAAAAAGCAGGTATTGAACAAAAAGCGTAATTTATTGTTAGCATGTTTTAAGTGCTGACCAATTACCCTACAATAACCGCCGCAACGTAACGTTCCGGCGGTTTTTTATTAAGGGCATTTGCATAAACCTATGAAGTTTTATTTTTCTACCAGAGACATTCCTGCCTTAAAAGGTCTTCCACTGACAGAGCGCGTTAAGTTGCTTGATCAGGCCGCAAAGCGGCTATCTGTCCCTGAGAAGACTTTACTGAATGTGCTAAAGTTACTCGTCATTGTCCCCGTATTCGCATTTATTCTTCAAACCGCGTCAAATTGGACCTCGTTACTGTGGGCTTTTGTGGTATTTTTAATTTATCCATTGGTTGTAAAACCTATTCAATATTCCATCTGCGCTAAATACATTGCGCAACCGTCTAGCAAGGAGAATGCATGAAGACCATCTTAGTCACTGGTGGTGCAGGCTATATAGGTAGTCACACAGTTTTACAGTTACTTGAACAAAACTACGGTGTTGTAGTGCTGGATAACCTTGCAAACGCAAGTGCTGAATCACTTCGTCGCGTAGAAGCGTTAACAGGCAAGTCGGTTACTTTTGTTCAAGGTGACATTCGCGATACCGCCGTGTTAGATGACATATTCAGCGAGCATAACATTTATGCCGTTATTCACTTTGCCGGTTTAAAAGCCGTCGGCGAGTCTGTGCAAAAGCCACTTTCATACTATGAAAACAACGTGTACGGCACGCTAACGCTATGTAAAGCTATGCAGAAGCACAATGTAAAGAATATTGTGTTTAGCTCATCTGCAACGGTTTACGGCGATCCAGCATCGCTACCGCTACGTGAAGATATGGCCACAGGCCACCCGACAAACCCTTACGGTATGTCGAAGCTTATGGTTGAGCATATGCTTAGCGATCTTTACGTATCGGACAACGAGTGGAACATTGTATTGCTTCGCTACTTCAATCCAGTTGGCGCACACGAATCTGGCCAGATCGGTGAAGATCCCAACGGTATTCCGAACAACTTAATGCCTTATATCTCTCAGGTTGCTACCGGTAAGCTAGAGCAGCTAAGCGTGTTCGGTGACGACTACGATACCGTTGATGGCACAGGCGTTCGCGACTATATCCATGTTGTTGATCTAGCCAACGGTCACTTGAAAGCACTCGATCGCTTGAACCTCAATATGGGCTTAGATAAGTACAACCTTGGAACAGGTCAGGGCTATTCAGTAATCGAAATGATCAAAGCTTTCGAAAAAGGCTCGGGTAAAACTGTACCTTATAAAATTGCTCCGCGTAGAAGCGGTGATGTGGCAGCCTGTTACGCCGATCCTACTAAGGCAGCCACAGAACTCAATTGGCATGCAGAAAAAGGCTTGGAAGACATGTGTGCCGACACATGGAACTGGCAGTCACAAAACCCGATGGGCTATCCAAAGGATTAGCTTGTCGTTTGAACGCTGCCAATAGGCTTGTTCACATACCTAGAACTAAAAAGCCATGCTGTTGAGCATGGCTTTTTTTGTGCGGGCATTTATAGCTAGAGTGACGTTGAAGTTGAGGTTAGATAACAATAACTAAACCCTGCCCCCGAACTTTATCCAACATCGTTTTATTTATTACTCTTGCTCTATTTGCCGTCTTTCGACTTGGCGTCTTTTTCTTTTAGCTTAGCTTTCTCACTGTCATCAACTGACGAATCTTCTGAATCTGTCGACTCATCAACACCTTCTTCCGACGTTTCTTCATAGCTATCAAAATCATTGCCTTCCAACATTGCTTCAAAATCAGCAAAGTCATCTAGCTGCTCATCATCAATGGCTTTATCGCCGCTTTTACCGTCGGTAACGCGAAACTCCAAGTTTTCAAAGTAAGCATTTTTCACAAAAGCATAGTCATCAACAGACTGCTCAAGCTGCGCCTCTTGATCAAGTAATTGAGCTCGTGTTTCAAGTACCGAAATGCCAATACGCGCTAAGTTTACAGACCCTTCAAGTAACGACATTGGAAACGCAAAACCGTCAACATAATCCCCTGTGAAGCTTCGCGGATCGCTTGGGCCTAAAAAGGGCAGCATTAAGAAAGGCCCAGTATCTAATCCCCACACAGCCAGAGTTTCACCAAACTGCTCGCGTTTACGCTCAATGCCAATTTTTGACGCAACGTCAAACGTGCCAACTAACCCTACCGTGGTGTTAATTAAAAAACGAGCCAAGCTATCTAAGCCATCATCAACCTTGCCTTGAAACATATTATTCAAAAAGTTCGCAGGCTCTTGTAGGTTGTCCGTGATGTTCACCAAACCAGTTCGCGCAGGCTGAGGCATCACAGTCACGTAGGTAACGGTTATTGGGCGTAAGATGTAGGCATCCAACACATCCCAGTTAAAATCCCAGATTTCACGGTTAACTGGCTCGAACGGGTCACGGGGGTCTGAAGTATCCACTACGGGCGCGTTCGACCCATTGTCTTGAGAATACGCTTGAGCTTGATCTTGCGTATGGTTACTCGCACAGCCACCTAAAAGACTTGCGGCAATAATCAACCCGGTTACGAGTGATTTAGACAGTTCCATACTTATAATTCCTTATCAATAATAACGCTTAGTGAAGATATTTCGTTGGCCGTAACGCTTGCGCTCACACTGCCTTGCCATTCGCCTTTTGAAACTGCCACATTACCATCTTTGGATAGTCTTGCGGTAACCACCACATCAGAAAGTGTTGCTAGCGTGAATTGTGGCATCATTGCGTTTTCTGTGGTTAGAGTAACGGAAACAGGGAAGTCTTCTATCGGCAGTTTAACCACAGCGGCAGGCATTTTGTTGTCAGAGTTCGCATCTTGAGCGAACACTATCAAGAAACCGTCTTTAGGCGCTTCTATGCTAGCGTCGTCAGATAAATTCACCGTGATATTAAAGCCAGTTTGTGCTTCGCTATTAGTATTTTTCGCTTCGCTACTGGCATCTTGCGCTATTGATGTATCAGTAATTTCAGCGGCTGTATTTTGTAGCGCTGCCATTTCACTGGTATTCCCTTGTAGCTCTTTTATACGCGCAACTAAACGCTGCGCCATATCGCTATCTACTGGTAACTTACCTTCAACTTGCTTATAAAAACGCTGAGTATTTTCAAGATCGCCAAGTTGAGCAGAGACCACCGCCATCATCAGCGCAAGATTATCATTCGCTGGATTGTCGTTAAGCAAGCCCAACAAGATAGATTGCGCTCGTTCAAGATTATTGACATCCCCTGTGGTCATCAAGGCTTGAGCAAGCGTAATGCGATTAGCAGAGTTAGACGGTGCCAAACTTACCGCTTTATCAATAGCTTCAATGGCCTGCACTTCTTGACCGATACTCAGCATCAATCTGCCAAAATACATCCATCCCGTGTCGTCTTCGGGCTCTTCTCTCAAACGCTGGCGTATAGCAAGAGCAAGGCTAGCAATGTCTTGTTGGGTCAGGTTGTTCGCATTACCGCTGGCAAGCTGTTGACTCAATTCGGGCAACGCTTCAATGGCTTGGCTTGCCTGGGTAACTCGACCCATTTGGTTTACCTGCGCATATACAATCACTCCGCAGGCTATCGCAAGCACGGCGCCAATCGCGAGCGGAAGTTTTGCATTACCCGTTTTATGAGATTGAAATGCGCTTTCATCTACAAGCGCTAGTTTTAGTTCGTCAACGGCTTGTCGTTTGTCATGCTCACTAATGAGCCCTTCTTGCACTTCACGATCAAGTTCGGCAAGGCGCTGCTTAACAATTTGCGTATTGCTTAAACTGTCTTGTTTCGCGTGATTTTTATTACGCAGCCACGGGAAAGCGACAATTAAAAGAACAAGCGTAATTAAGCCTGAAACGATAATATAAAACTCAGACCAACTCATTCTTTCTCTCGCTCCAACATTTCATCTGCTTTAGCTAACTTAGCGGCCATATCTTCTGGTGGTGTTACCGATTTTCGTCGAATCACCACAATTAGGGCAATAAAAATAAACAAAACAGGGCCAGCCCAAAGCCACAAGGTCGCAGCTGTAATCGGCGGTTGATAGTGCACAAAATCGCCATAGCGCGACTTCATAAAATCAATCACCTCCTGTTCTGTTTTGCCTTGTTTTAACAACGCGTAAACTTTTCGGCGCATGTCGTGAGCAATCATGGCGTCGCTATCAGCAATATTCTGGTTTTGACACATAGGGCAACGTAATTCGGCGGTAAGCTTTAAAAAGCTTTCACGCTGAGCTGGCGTGTCGAAAGAAAACTTATCTTCAGCCGCACTTACTGAAAAAGCGCTAAACACAAACAGCAGTGCGAAAACGTTAAGCACAATGGCTCTAGCGTTTGCGAATCTGTGGATAGAGGTCGTCAACAACATAATCATTTCCCTCCCTGTGCACTTGCGGAGCTCTGATTATTCTTTTCATTAAGCGTGTTCGACAATGTAGGCTCTGAGGCCATAACTGCATCTACATCTACCTTTTTGCCATTGCCTGTTTTGCCAGATGCTTCTGCCACCAACTTGTTATATAGCGGGCCAACTTTGGAGTTCCAAACACGCTCGTTAATATCGCCTATGTGGTGCATACGAATAATGCCTTCAGCGTCGATAACAAAGTGCTCTGGCGCTCCTGTTACGCCAAGGTCGAGCGACGTATCGCGATAGACATCAAAAATATTATACGCGTAAGGGTTACCGTAACGGCTGAGCATGTCGGTAACTTCTTGCTGAACACGGCTCAGTGTTTTTGTGCCAAAGTCTGGGTCTAAGTCCTGATCAAAATACAATCCTACAATGTGGACGTTTTGTTCGTTCTTTAGCTGAGTAAGGTACGGCATTTCAACAGCGCAGGTCACGCACCATACACCCCATACATTTAATATGGTTACTTTGCCTTTTAAATCTTCAGGTGTATAGGTAATGTCTGGCTGCATCAGGTCTGGCAGTGAGAATGCAGGTAACGTCTTATCCTGAACCTGAGAATCTAACTCTCTGGGGTCAGAAAAAAGCCCTTTAAACAGAAAAATGACCAGCAAAGAAAATAACACTAACGGAATAGCAACGAGTGATGCTTTTTTCATTATGCGCCTCCTTTCACTGACGTATTTGATGGAGTGGATACTTGACCATGAGATTGCTCTGCGTCGTTCTCACTTTTCCCACCAAATACACGTTTTATCTTCTTAACCTTAGCCATGCGGTAACGTTTGTCGCTAATAGAAAAGATACCGCCTATAGCCATAACCACTGCACCCGCCCATAGCCAGATAACAAACGGTTTAATGTAAATACGGATGGCCCATGCGCCATTGTCCAAAGGCTCACCCATAGCGATAAACAAATCCCTTGCGAGATTTGAGTGAATAGCGGCTTCAGTCATCGGCATACGCTGTACGATATACAAACGCTTTTCTGGCTCTAGATGCGCGATTAATTCACCGTCTTGATAAACGTCGAATACGCCTTTGTCCGCCTCAAAGTTCGGACCTTGAACTTTGACGACATCTCTAAAGCTAAAGTCATAACCGCCAAGAGAAACGGTATCGCCAATGTCCATGCGAACATCCCGCTCCATTTCGTAGTTTGAAACAAGGGTAATACCGATAATGCAGATAGCAAAACCCACATGGCCCAGCACCATTCCCCAGTGACTTGGCGTAAGCTTGCGAAGTTTAGATAGCACCGATGTATTGTCACTGTTACTTGATGGCATTGCCGATAGACGCTGCATCACCTCTTGCACCGTAGTGACTAGGATCCAAAACACTAACATCATACCTAAAACGCCCATATAGGTTGGTTCATCATAGGCAAAGTTCACTAACACACCTGCACTTAGCGCAATACCGCCAGCAATTAATAGCTGTTTTTGTAATTCACTAGCTTTTTGCTGTTTCCAGCGCGTAAGCGGGCCAAGACCTAGCATTAGTACGAATGGCACAATCAATAACGTGAACATTTGATTGAAGAACGGAGCGCCTACCGAAATACTGCCTAGACCTAACTCTTTATGTACAAGAGGCAGTAGTGTACCCAACAATACAACCAGTGTTGCTGCGCACAAGAAGACGTTATTACCCATTAACAACACTTCACGGGAAAACGCTTGATAGCGGCCTGGGCTTTTAAGTGAAGCTGCACGCATAGCGTAAAGCAGCAAGCCAAAGCCACTAAGAACAATCAATATTCCCAGTATAAATAAGCCTCGGGTAGGATCGCTTGCAAACGAGTGTACCGAAACAATCACTCCAGAACGTACTAAGAAGGTGCCAAGTAAACTCAAACTAAATGCGGCAATAGCCAGCAGTACGGTCCACGACTTAAACGCCTTTCGCTTTTCGGTTACGGCTAGCGAGTGCATTAGCGCAGTACCGACCAGCCAAGGCATGAAAGAGGCGTTCTCTACTGGGTCCCAGAACCACCAGCCACCCCAGCCAAGTTCGTAATACGCCCACCAGCTACCTAGCGCAATGCCCACGGTGAGAAACGCCCAAGCAGAAATGACCCAGGGCCTTGACCAGCGTGCCCAGGTTGAGTCTAGCTGACCTGAAATTAGTGCTGAAATTGCAAAAGCAAACGCGACAGAAAAGCCAACATAGCCCATATAAAGCATAGGCGGGTGAATGATCATGCCAAAATCTTGCAGCAGTGGATTAAGATCTCGTCCATCTACCGGGAAAAACGGCAGCATGCTGTTAAACGGGTTTGAGGTAAGCAGCATGAATAAGTAAAAACCGATGCCCACCATTCCCAACACCGACAGCACCCTTGCAACCATAGCAAGAGGAATACCCTTGCTGAATATCGCCACTGCTACTGTCCATATGGAAAGCATCAACACCCACAGAAGAAATGAGCCTTCGTGGCCGCCCCACACGGCGGTAATTTTATAATAAATAGGAAGTCGACTATTTGAATGCTGGGCAACATACGCCACACTGAAATCGTCAGTCACAAAGGCGTAGGTTAAGCATACATAGGCGATAAGCGTGAAGGTAAATAAGCCGATTGCCAGTGGTTTGGCGGTTGCCATTAACGCTTCGTGCTGACGGTGAGCCCCCCATAGCGGATAAACGGCCAATAATATAGAGAGCACTAGCGCAAGCGTCAGCGCAATATTTCCAATTTCAGGTACCATAGATTATTTGCTCCCGGCGCCGTTTGACGACTCATACGTTGGCATATTTTCAGGTTTTACATGCTTAATGCCTTTCATTTTTTCAGCAAGTTCTGGCGGCATGTACTCTTCGTCATGCTTAGCTAGCACTTCCTGCGCTTTTATGTTGCTCGCGCCAGTGAGTACACCCGTTGCTACAATGCCCTGACCTTCGCGGAATAAATCAGGAAGGATACCGGTATAAGTCACGGTAACCGTTGGGCCAGTATCGATAAGGTCAAAGCTGACGGCTAAGCTTTCTTGATCCCTTTTCACACTACCAGGCACTACCATACCGCCTATACGAAGACGCTGGCCAACCTGCGGTTTCTGGCCGTTTTTACCTTCAATGATTTCGCTTGGCGTATAGAAAAGGTCAATACTGTCGTTAAGCGCGTAAAGCATCAGTCCAATTGCACTTACTATTAAAAAACCGATAATTCCCACTACGGCTAGTCGCTGCTTTCGTCTCGGGTTCATGCAACTCTCACTTCGAAAAAACTAATAAACAATAAAAACGCGAATGAATGCTAAGTTCACTTTTCACATTAACACTAGGTGTTGTCTTGCTGTTGCTGTCGCGCTTTTTTAATACGCGCTTTTCGTTCTTTTTCCACCACTACCTGCTTTAAAAGGTCGCGATGTTTACTAAAACTCTGAATAGCGATAATGCCCATTGCTAAGAACGTAACGCCAAACGACAGCCATACATAAAATGCATAGCCTCCCATATTTAAAAAATCGGCAAAGGATTCAAACTGCATCTTAACTGCCCTCTTTTAAACTAGCAGTAGCCGCATCACCAGGTTGTTGATTTAATGCTTTATTCATTGCTAGCGCTTGTACCCAAGGTCGGTGCATTTCTCTAAGCACAATCTCATTACGTAATCGTACAGTGGTCACAGCCCCAATAAAAAAAGCGAAGCCCAGCAGGTTAATTAACAACGGCCACAGCATTTCAGGGGCAATTGAAGGGTTGTCGAATTTACTGATAGTCGCCCCTTGATGCAACGTATTCCACCACTCTACCGAGTAGTGAATAATGGGGATATTTACTACACCTACAAGCGCCATTACGCCTGCGGCTTTGCCCGCCTGTTGCTTATCTTCAAACGCACCGTAGAGCGCAATCACGCCCATGTACAAGAAAAGCAGAATAAGCTCGGACGTCAGGCGTGCATCCCACACCCACCAAGCGCCCCACATTGGCTTGCCCCAAGCGGCGCCGGTGAACAAAGCGATAAACGTCATTACTGCGCCGATAGGCGCCATAGCAATCATGCTCATATAAGCGGTGCGCCACTGCCAAACCATACCCACCAAGGCCGCAATCGCCATGGCCACATAGGTGCCCATAGACAAAATGGCGCTAGGTACGTGGATATAGATGATTCTAAATGAATCGCCCTGCTGATAATCTTGAGGCGCAAAGGCCAGCCCCCACACGGTGCCTACGCTTAAACACGCTAGAGCGCCAACCCAAAACCAAGGCTGTAAAGTTAAACAAAGCTGATAGGCTCGCTCTGTTTTTGCGTAGGGATGTAACCACTTCCACATTAGTTTTGACTCACTTTTAAAGAATATGCGATGGCAAACGGTGCCAATGCCGCAGCCAATAAAAGCATGGCGGCAATAATAGCAAGTTGCGCATGATAAGGTAATTGCAGTGCGGCAGAATCCACAGCCGACGTGGCAAATATCAGTAACGGAATAAAGACAGGGATAAGTAGCAGTGCCAACAGCACTCCGCCTTTTTGCAATCCAACGGTAAGCCCTACTGCGATGGCACCAATTAAGGACAGTAATGGCGTGCCCAATAACAAAGTTAAGACAAGGGCGATATACATATCGACCGTTAAATTCAAAAACATGGCTAGTAGCGGAGACAACAGTAATAATGGTACAAAGCTAACCAGCCAGTGGGTAACCACTTTTACCGCACTCACCGCTGGTAATGGCATACCAGATAACATGTACTGCTCTAACGACCCGTCTTGAAAGTCATCGCGAAAAAGCCTTTCCATCGCCATAAGCGATGACAAAATTGCCGCAATCCATATTACCCCTGGCCCAATGCGTTGAAGGGTGTCGGGAGACGGACTAACGCCTAAGGGAAATAAGGTCACCACCATCAGCAAAAACATCAGAGGTTGCACTAATTCTGCTTTTTGCTTGAACGCAACCTGCATGTCGCGCTTAAAAATTCCTTGGTAAAGTGACATTAAAAGCGGTACTCCAAATCGAATACACGGTGTTCCCCTGCAGTTTCTGATAGGTGTTGATGCGAAGTAGTAATGATGAGACCGCCGCGACCAACGTGCTCTTTCATACTTTTTTCAAGCATGTGAATCCCTTTCACATCAAGCGCTGTAAACGGTTCGTCCAGTATCCACACCTTTGCTGGCTTTAGCCACAGTCTCGATAGTGCAACGCGACGTTGTTGACCGGCCGATAAATACCTTACGGGCACATCTTCAAGTCCAACTAATCCCACTTTCTCTAATACATCAAAAAGCGTGTTAACAGGCACCGATACATTATGTTGAGCTAGCCAGAACGATAGATTGTCTAGGGCAGAGAGACTGCCGTTAGTTCCGCTTTTATGGCCAAGATAAAAAAGGTCTTGGTAATAACCTGTCTTGTCCGCTGAAATGTCCATGCCGTTGTACAATACTGCACCTGAATCAGGTGAACTCAGTCCTGTTAAAATGCGCAGCAAGCTGGTTTTCCCTGCACCGTTAGGACCGCGTAAATACAGCAACTCACCGGGTTCGACAACCAGTGAAAGCCCTTCAAAAAGGGTTCTGTCTCGTTTGCTGCAGGTTAATTCGCGCGCCTCTAACACTACCTGGCTACTCCAACCTTAAAAAGAGGTTCTAAAAAATGGCGCTAGTCTACCACATGAACGCTTTTTCGCAGTCGCGAATTCCAATTAAATATGATTTACTTCAATGACAAAGGTATTTTTCCTAAGAGCCATCCGTCGTGAGTAAGTGTTATCCCTCCGCCTTAAGGATGAATTCTTTTGCTTCATCTTATCAACTGGTCAATAACGAAACTGCCAAACAGAGCTTTGCTATACTTAAATAAGTAAGGAAAAGCGCGACATTGCCGATATCTCAATTATGACAACACCACTATCATCTCTATTGGCAGCCGCTCTAAATCAAACAACTGGCCCGACGTCGCCTGTCTCGGCCGCTTTATCGTCTACAGATGCCGCTACTCAAGGATCTAGTCGAGGAGCAACGCCTGTGATTGCCAACGCTGCGCTTTCGCAGGCTACCGTTTTAGACAATGCGGCGAAAGTGATAGTTGAACGCTTGCCTGAACGAGTGCTATCGATAACGGTTACACCAAATAATATATCGTCAGCAGCTCAAGTACTTAACGTTGTCTTACCCGCAGAAGTTAGCGCTAAACTCTCCAAACACGCTATTCATAATGCGCAAATTGCTCTTCTGCCCCAAACTTCAGACCAGATTTCAAACCCAGAAACGAAAAGTGTTCAAAATGCTTCTCAAAGTCAGTTAAGCGCTCAATCTGCAATACTCCTTTCTACAAGTTTGTCTCAACAAGGCGCGTCATTGTCTGCGCCTGATAAAGCTGAATTACTGAAAGCTGTGGCACAAGCGCTTGCTGCAAATAACGCCGCCGTTACCCTGAAAGGTCAACTTTCTATTTCTACAAAAAATGAAAGCTTCGGGCAGCTCTTGCTCACTACGGCTAAAAACGAGGTTGTTGCTCTTACAGACATAAACACTGAAAAGCTGGATAGCACGGCGAAAGCAGCGCTTCAAAAGCTGGTCGGCCAGCAGGTCGTTATAGGACTAAGCCGAGCTAGCAACGGTGGAATCGCGCTGCAAATCTCTCAAGGTTTTTCCAATGAAAGCGCCACTCCAAGGGCCAACCACAATAACTTCGCCGTTATAACCCATAAAAACGTAAGTACCAACTTACAGCAACAGCTTATTTCCAGCGCTCTTACGCAAGGTGGCGTAGCCGTAGAGCATAACTTGAGCAACCCGCCTCGCCTAAGCGCGCTGTTACAAAGTTCAGGTGCAGACACCAGCGCGTTAAAAGTGCTTTCTGCGTTAACCTTAATGGGTAGCAAACTCTCAATTCGCACTGCGCAACAAAGTGCGTTATTACAAATAAGTTTACCGCAGAGCAAGGCCCCTTCCCTTTCGGCTCCAACTTTGAATCTGGAGCAGGTAAATAAACTTAACCTTTCACAATTACCAAAAGTGACGGCGAAAGGGCTCGATGCCGTCACGGGAAATCGCTCGCTCGAAGCCTCTTCATCCATTACAAACCTAAAAGCAGCGGCTCCCACATCGCTTAAAGGAACGGACGTACACAACGCGATTAGTACACTTTCTCGGGTATTACTGAGCCAAACAGGCAGTACCAGCCAAGCATTAAGCCAACTCGTTGCTATTGTTGAGAATGGAAAGTTACCGCCCGGCAGCGGCGCTACTCAAGCACATGGAGCCCAGCATTTCGATAAAATTTTGCAGCTCCTAAAAGGTCTTGATGCACTCAACGCGAAACCTTCGCAAGTTAAAATATCTAATGGAGAGTTTGTCGGCCCGCCTAAGCCTTCCAGTGAACAACTGCTAGCAACGGCAAAAGCTTCTCTGACTGACGGAAAAGATACCATGTCATCCGAGACTATTGGCATGCAAGGAAAAGACAGTGGAAGTAAGCCTTCACTTGTGTCATTTACCTCTCTCGCGCAAGCATTAAGCACACAGGCCAAAGGCTTATCAAATAGCTTACTGAGTAATATTGCAGCGCAACTTGCGGCTACACAAAGTAAAGGCGCAGAGATGTCATCTGTGATTTCAGATAGCCCCACCAGTCTAGCCGGCTCAAAAACAAACGAAAGTGTAGCTGGTGAGAACGTAGGCGCTGTCGGCGAATTAAAAAACGGCGCGAAAAAACTAGCGCTCGATATGAACGAGCAAGGATTGTCGCAACGCTTGCAGCAGCTGATATCCTCACAGGCGCTGGTTACCTCACCAATAAACTTAACCTCGCCCGTCAACGCTTCCAGCTTTGTTCAAGGGTTGGTTGCTTTGGTTCAATTAGCACTAGCGGGGCGTGCCATGCAGCGCCAGCCTGGCTTAAAAACGCAAATAGATGCGCCTGACTCTATCGTTTCAAAAACGTTAGCGAATATGGGGGTAACGACTCAACCAAGTCGCGTTAGCCAAGACATGAACCAGCTAGACGGCCGACAACAGCTGCTTTCTCAACTTAAAACGCTGCTAAGTAGCCACCAGCAAAACAAAATTGCTAATGTAGATAACCGTATTCAAGGGCAAGATAGTTTCTTTTATATATTGCCATCACTTTCACAACATCAAAGTCCACCAGAACTCTTGATAAAACGAGAGCAGGGTGGCCAGAACAATAAGCACGCACAAGCAGGCCAACGTTCTCTTTGGAATATCACGATGAAACTGGATATTGGTGACAGCGGACAAGTGTTGGCAAAATCTAAAATTGATAAAAGCACCATTACTTTAGACTTATATGCATCGAACGATGAAGTACTTAAACGTATCGGAGACACCCTACCCTATTTGCAAAAACGTCTTACTTCCCTCGGCCTGGTTGTTGAAAACACCAGCTACCAGCGAGGCCACATACCGGACACATTAAATTCGCGCCCTCATCAAATCTTTGAAACTAGGGTTTAGGTAAAGCGTTTATGACTGATTCGCAAAAGACAAAACGTGCCATCGGCCTAAAATATGACGGCGGCGATAAGAAAAACGCACCTAAAGTGGTTGCGAAAGGCTATGGAGATTTGGCGGAAGCCATTATAGCCATGGCTGAAGAAACCGGGATATTAATTCACGAAGACCCTTACTTAAGCGAAGTCCTCGCTACCCTCGATGTGGGGCAAGATATCCCTGAATCGCTATATTATGTAATTGCCGAGTTACTCGCCTATTCTTATGTCCTTCAAGGAAAAATCCCTCCCGGTTGGGAGGGAATTATCAAGCGTATCGACTTTGAAGTGTAGTAAACACAAAACTAAAGCGTATTGAACCTGCACTTCGAGTATCAATTTTGTCCACCACATAAAAAGCCTTGCTCAAATAAATAATAAGCCCGCGTTTAGCGGGCTTGTTACAAGAATGCTAGGTAAGCAGCTTTGTTATCTAAACAGAACCTTTTCTTTGTTAAACCAATGGATGCAGAAGAAAATAAGTCCGGTTGCAATCACTGCGGTAGACGTAAATATGCCAAACAGCGCAAAGTAGTCCATGGTACCTTTGAACAGCTCTTTCATCGCCAAAGCAACGTTAGTCAGCGGTACCCAAACCCAGCCACCTTTAAGCTCTACACCCGGCATCATGGCTATAATTACAGGGAAAATAACCACCATAATTAACGACCCCATGTAGCTTTGCGCCTCTTTAAATGAACGAGCATAAATTGAAAGTGAAAGCAGAATAGCGGCGAACACTGCCACAACCGGCACCAACATTAGGAAGATCAGCAAGAAGTCTACAAGACCAATCATCGACATGATCTTAACCACAAACTCGACGGCCATGCCTTGCGATAACACCAGCCCCCATATGGCCATGGAAGAAACGGTAATAAGCGCTGTAATTATACCCGCAGTAGCGATAGTAAAGAATTTACCCAGTACCAGCTTATGACGGTCCATCGGCGATATAAGTAATGTTTCTAACGTACCCCGCTCTTTCTCACCAGCACCTAAGTCAGCCGCTGGGGCCATGGCGCCTTGAAGGCACAAGATGAAGATGAAATATGGCAGCATACCGCCTAAGCGTTCACCCCACACTTCGCGGTCGTCGGCGACATTTTGCTTTTCTATCTTGATAGGCTTTAGCAAGGCCTCTTGCTGAGTTTCATCTAGATTAAGCTGCGCAAAGGCGGTCTGCTGGAAAGCATCGGTATATTCATCAATGATGTCGGATACACGCCCCATCACCTTATTAAGACCAGCATCGTTGAGATAAAGCTCAATCTTATGCTGACCTGAACGCAAAACATCGCTATCAAAGGTTTCGGGAATAACCAAAACAAAATCTAGTGTTTCGTTTTTGATGAGTTTGGCGTAGTCAGTCTCATCGCCAATCGCAACCGATTCGAACTTATCAGATGCGTCATTAAAAGACTGCACAATTGCAGGCGCGTAAGATTCACCCACTATCGCGTATTTCAGTACTTTGTTTTCCGCTTTATCCGCCGCTGAACTCATGAAAAAGAACGCGACACCAAAAATCGCTGGGAATAACAAAAGCGGCAAACCAATCATGAATATGATGGTTTTCTTATCCCGTAATAGCTCTTTGAATTCCTTTTTAAAGATTAACCACATTGCCCATCTCCTCAGAATCCATTGATAGTGTTTTTAGGAAGCTCTTATGCATTTGCCCGCCAGCCCCGTCATTACCAGACAAAGCGCTGAAGGCAGCTAGCGAGTCGTTAAATACCGTTTCACCTTGGTTAATCACGGTCACCTTGTCACAAAGGGTTTGCACCTCATCAAGATGGTGAGTAGAGAAAATAACTGGGGTACCTTTATCTTTAAGGCGTTGAATAAATTCCATCACGGTACTGGTTGCCATAATATCAAGGCCGGTAGTAGGTTCATCAAGTACCACTAGTTCAGGCTCGTGTATAACAGCGCGAGCAATAGAAACTTTTTGCTTCATCCCTGATGAGAAATTCTCGGCTCGTCTATCAAGGAAGGTTTGCATATCGAGTAAATCAGCTAACTCTTCAATACGCGCGTTAATCACATTTTTTGGAATACCATGCAACCCACCGAAGTAGCTAATATTCTCTCGGCCACTCAAACGACCGTAAAGGCCCGTTGAGCTAGATAAAAAGCCAATTTTTTTACGTGCAATATTAGGGTTAGAAAGCACATCCTCACCACCAATAATAACTTTCCCGCTATCAGGCTTTAGTGCTGTTGAAAGCATGCGAAGTGTGGTTGTTTTGCCTGCTCCATTTGGCCCTAACAGCCCAAGTACTTGGCCTTTTTCGCAAGTAAACGACACATCCCTTACCGATTGGAAATAGCGTCCTTTTAGTCGCGGGTCCTTTTTTTCCTGTTCGCTAAGCTTTTTCGGGTTCTCCACCTCAAAGCGCTTAGCAAGGCCTGATATTTCAATCATTTCCCTTCCCTCTTCTCACGTGTGAACAGTAGCACCGTTCATTATTGCTGTAGGCTTGCTTTGCTGTAGCCGCAAATTATGCCGTTTTAATTGTTTAAAATTGTTTTAGCGTACTTAACCAGCTTAGGCTGCGATAGCCATTGCATCCTAGTAGTCTGTATTTACAAAAATTTATTACAGCATTCCTTGTTTTTATTTGTTGTACAAGTTTCAGCCACACATTAAGTGTTAGTAAATATTTCTTAATATACCCCTTGATGAAGCCATAAAAAAACCCACCTAGCGGTGGGTTCTTAGTATGCAGTTAAGCGTTAATTTTACTCAGGGAGCACATCGTCTTCTTGCTGAGGTATCGCTTCCTCTGCTTTCATTGTTTTAGAAAGCAAAAGTTCTTGGCGGATCTTGGTTTCAATCTCGTTTGCGATCTCAGGGTTCTCTTTCAAGAACTTCATTACGTTCGCTTTACCTTGACCAATGCGGTCGCCCTTGTAGCTATACCAAGCACCCGCTTTATCAACTAGCTTTTGCTTAACACCAAGGTCGATAAGCTCAGCTTCTTTGCTGATACCTTCACCGTAGCGGATCATAAATTCAGCTTGCTTAAACGGAGGTGCAACTTTGTTCTTCACTACCTTAACGCGAGTTTCGTTACCGACTACCTCGTCGCCTTCTTTAACTGCACCAATTCGGCGAATGTCTAGACGAACAGAAGAGTAGAACTTAAGCGCGTTACCACCGGTTGTAGTTTCTGGGTTACCAAACATAACACCAATCTTCATACGAATTTGGTTAATGAAGATACACAGTGTATTTGAACGCTTAATGTTTGCAGTTAGCTTACGCAATGCTTGCGACATTAGACGTGCCTGCAAATTTTTCTACATAGCACATCCATCATTAAATATATCAGGTAAAAATAAATCCAATAAAATTATGAAATTAAACAAAACACGGAAACAGCAAAACTGTAGACTCTACTTGACACATGTCACAAAGAAGCCAATAATCAGCTCTCAAATTAAGGAATAAGAAATTGGCAAAATTTGAACGTATATTTGACTCCTACAACGAAAAGATCGATGTTGTTCTTGAGCGCCTGAAAAATAAAAACAGTTACTCTTACCGCCAACGTAAACGAAAGGTGTTTTCAGATTATTCCAGCTTTTCCTTAGAGCATTACCAAAAAATCAACGCAGGTAATTTAGTGAGTTCATTTGTTCACTTTCGAGATTTTACGTTTCGCCAACAAACAAAAGAAGTTAGCAGTATTAACGATGATATGAGAGCTTTACGTGGGCTATTAAGAACTTTAATGTCAGCGCGAGCGCTTCCCAAAGTACACCTCCCCCCAAACCTTAAAATTTCCAAAGAGTTACTCAGAGACATCGAAGTCAATCCAGTTTTAGGTGCACTAAACCCAAAAAAATGGAAGTCAGATTTAGCAAAAAAATCACTACCATTAATCCAAAACATAGATGATAAGGATTACTTATCTGTATTCATTGAACACGTAAGATCCAATCGAAATTTACTGTTAAAGATCGCTAGAAACTACGTAGCAAGCGCTTACAAAAGATTTACTAATGGCGAAGGCTTTATAGCATCAGCTGATAGTAGCATATTTGATGATCCAGACCTATTAGACAGATCACAAGAACATAAGCGAGGGCAGACGCCAAGCCTATTTTCAGACAAGTTAGCTGATAACGAAGGGCTTAAAAATCTGGTTTCGTATTTACACTTCAAGCACAACGGAATGCTGAGTAGACAGTTTCCCGGTGCGAATAACCATTTGTATCGATTCGAAGGCAGAACAAGCTTATCAGAATACCTAGGGATATCGTCAGATCTAGCTGCTGCCTGCGCGATCATTATAGTTATTGAAACAGGCGTTAACCCTGAAAGCCTCTATAAACTCAAAATAAAAGACTCTCGTAATAACGTCACCTTCTACCTAACGTCAGACAAAAATGATAACGCTTTTATCTTTAGTTATGACAAACCGAGGGCTAAAAAGAGAATACAAAAATTTATTAAATCAGACTCCCATAAAATAAATGCTGAGTTTTGTTTCTTGTACCTATTAGAGGCGACACTGCATCACAGAACGTTAATAGAGCCAGACAAAGCAGACCTCTTATTTATTCACGATTCAACCAGCAAGCAGGGAGAAGTCCACCCTGTCTCAGCTACGGCTTTCAAACAAGGATTTCATCGTGTTATTCAAAATGCGCTTTCTAAAGCTGAGTCTGAAGAGAATGAAGAAGAGATTGATAATTTAACTATGCTCATCAGTACACAACCAAACCTTGCTAAGGTAAGAAAAACAGAAGGCGTTTTAAAATGGTTTGATTCTGGTGGAGATCCTCGTGCAGCAGCATTGTATTTGGGTAATACAACTAAGGTAGCCATAAAGAACTACCTACCATTTGAATTACAAGTTATGCTCTATACAAAGCATATCAGAGCCTTTCAGCATATACTTATTACGGTAGCGACAGATAGCTCCAGTTATCAACAGCAAGCTCTGGGCCTGAAAAACCCTAGAGAGTTGAGTGAGTATTTAGAACAACTCAAAGAGCAAGACTTAAATTGGTCGATATTAGGAGAAAACATCAATAACGATCAGGCGGATGAAGAGCAAACTACCTACACTGTTATACTTACAGAATCCAATATAGCGTTACTTTATGCAGCCTACAGCGCACACAACTCTATATTATCAGACGGGAAACAGCCACTAGATAAGCTCACGAAATGGGCATCAGTGGCTACATCTTTGTTTAATAAAATTAAGGCTTCCGGCACGCGTGGACAAAAGCTGGTAATAAAGAAAGGAATTGATCTTTATAACCGGACACCAGCGGAGTTTAAGGTATGATCAACGAATACCTCTTTGAAAAGCACTTTCCCGATTTGGCGGAACATCCGTTTTCTGAATGGCAAGCAGACTGGCTGCTGTCAAAAACTAGTGATGATGTATGGCGAATTAGAACAGATAAGAGTAAACCAAAAACAATCTGCTTCGACGACATATTGCCTGACGGTTATAAGCTATCAGATGATAAGTATAAACTCGTTTCAGAGTCGGTTAAAAAGTTAGTATTTCTGATGCGTACAGGAGCGTATGCTGAATATACAACCGACACTGTAATCACTAGATTTCAACAACAATACGATCTCGCTCGCAGCTTAAAGATCATTGTAAAGTTTGCTGTATCACACAACATCGACTTAACGGTAATGGGTTTTAGTGCCTTAAGTGAATTAGACTTCGATATTTACAATTCACTAGCAATATTCGGCGCTGAGCACGTCGATGGAAGAGTAAGACTAGCAAAAGACTTTCTCGCCAGACAGCAGAAAAAAGGCAACTTGAAAAATTATCACAAAAAAAAAGACGGCTCGATTGATTTCCAAAAGGTCTTCGCAGAATTAACCAAAAAAAATGATTATCTAAAAAGCCACCGTGCGATTTATTCACTCAAAGACTTTAGAGCAAAACCACTTGAGCAATATGCAAATAATAATCGTGCAGGTGAATTTACAGATACTGAAGCCGTGCTATATGAAGAAGCTGCTAATAAACCAGTATCTGAATCTACATTATCCGCACTTCATGCCGGTTGGAAAACACTAGGAAAGTTCTCTCACCTGCTACCAGAACTGAAAGGGCTTGAATGGGCGGCTAATTTTAAAACCAATAAGATTGCAGAGTCTCTAAGTGCAACTCCCAAAGGAAGAACTAAGACAATACCTGTACAAACCGCTCTAGAGTATTTGAATCATTCGATTCAGTATATTGTAGATTTTGGTAGTGACATTGTTTGCCTTAAAAAAGATTGTGACCAACAATTGCTAAGAATGTTTGAAAAGACAACAGGCAGAAAAGATCACTACTGTAAACAAATCAAAATTCCAGATAATAAAACAGCCCAAGAGCTCAATATTAAACGCTACAACCGCAACGCTACTAACAAACCTATATCATTCAAACGCAAAAATTTTACTGTAGAAGAGGCCGTTGATTGCCTTACAGCAGCTTGTTACATAGTAATAGGTACATTTGCCTGCAAGCGGATTGACGAGGTTCTTTCGCTCACAGATGAGTGTATCCGCCCTTCCTTTGATGGTGGCTGGGAGCTGGTTTTTGGATTGGAAAAAGCTAGTCCGGCAGAACGTTTAGCATTAATAGGCCGACCAGTTCCTGACGTAGTAAAGATGGCGACAGACTTACTAACGGATATTACCCCTGAATATCTAATAGGAAATAGTAGCAATGATTTCATACCACTATTTAAATCTTCAGTCGATGTATCCAGAGCAAGTAACAAATTGAGAAACATGTCTGAGAGTACATTATATAAACTACTCACGTTTTTCGCAGACATTGTTCAGATAACACCAATAGAAAGCGGTTATCCTGAAACTCGCCGCTGGTATCTGCGCACACACCAGTTAAGACGATTCTTCGCCATCACTTATTTTTGGCACAATAAATTTTCAAACCTTGCTGCACTGTCATGGTTTATGGGACATGTCTCTCCCGAAGAAACAATGCGATATATATCAGAAGATATTTCTGGTTCAGAAATGTCAGAGGAAGAAGCCAGATACACAACTACAGTAATGTCTGATGACAATAACGAAGACCAATTGCCAGAGCTTCGTCAAAAAGTTAAGCAACACTTTCAAGTTGATGATTTAAAAATCATTCCCAAGCCACAACTGGAAAATTACCTAACTCAGATTTTCGAATCTGGTGCCCGAATTACAAAGCACTTTACTGATCACGAGGAACTGCTCTTTTTGGAGGTAGATGATGCGTAAAATAACCAACCTTCATGTTTCCCAGCGAGGTAAATATAGAACAATCAAGCAATTGGAATTACGACTAAGGTTACTGAAGCGCCTAGAAACAAGGGGGATTGCACCAGAACGGTTCATTGCTTATCACAGCGATAAAAAAATGTGTAATTACACCTCAGGGATATTCGAAAAGATCTCACTAAATGCGGCAAAAAAACAGAAAGAGCTTTGGGAAGAGCTAAAAAAACAAATGAAGCTCTACGCTGCTCACCAAAGGCAGGTAGTTCAAGGTTTAGCAAAAAAAGAAAATACTCACACTGGCTTACCTGAGTCAAATAGCAACAAATCACCAAAATCACGTACAAAAGCGAAGTTGGAACAGGAAAATAGGCACTTAAACCGTCAAATACAAGTTCTCACCAATGACCTTATTCAACTAAGAGGAATGTACTTAGATTTACTCAACAAAACCAAGGACGCTGAGCATTTAGCTCAGCGACATCGAGATGCAATTCAAAGACATAAAGATCACTTTGGATTAACTCTAGTCTCGGACAAGAACTAGATATGCCATTTCAAAACATACTGAAAACAGACTCTTCATGTCGCCATGATTATCGCTCTGGTTACACTCCCCATAACTTTAAGACAGCAGACGCATATAAAGGGATGCCTCTTGTACTACATAGCAACGGTAGTGTATGTTGGTACGTTACTGATTATTGTATTGAGCGCTATTTATCTAAAGAGAACAAAATAAAACCATCAACATTAATGGATGAAGCAAGATCTCTCAGTAGATTCATCCAATACCTCGACGGTTTAAACACACCTATTATACTCAGCGAATGTACCGATCAAACAATCTTTGATTATGTAGAATATCTTTTAGATAAGAAAAAAAATCGCAATCCACCGCAGAATAATCAGATAAACAAGCTAATAATTCGTGCTTTAAAACTATTACTCTGGTTACAAGAAAGCCACTTTATACCTGCGGGAGTCATCAGTGATGATGAAGAAAAAGAAGCAAAAATTAACGTTACCTATCGCGAATTTACTCAGTCTTTCAGTGGGAAAAAGCGCACATTTAAGACTGTTGATCACCCTGCATTACTGCCCTATCAAAATTACGTACCCAGAAGGCCAATTTCTGACGCTGTAATAGATAAACTTTACGAAGCTGGCTATGCATACAGCGACAACCCATTTATTCATGATCGTTGGGAGACCATACTGGAAGTACTGGAACAAACAGGCGTGCGTGTTAGCGAACTAGCGACAATAACAACAGGCTTTGTTATTGAAGCATACAATAAACTACAACAAAGCAAAGTGGCTCGTTTAAAAGTCATAACAACAAAAGGTAAAAATGATGGTACTTCTAGAGAAATTCCCGTACCAGACAGTACCATTGAGCAACTATTTAATTTCATGCAAAACACACGAAATCCTTTGGTGGAAAAAAAAATTGCTGAAGGAAGCTTAAGCTATGAGCATAAAAAAATATTTATCAATGAAAATGGCAAACCAATGACTCCCAAAGGCATATCTCGCCTCTTCAGTGAAATTAAAAAGAAAGCGAAGATAACTGAGCCAGCATCGCCTCATCTATTCCGTCACAGATATATCACTAAACAAGTGAAATCACGTTTAGCAAAACTGCTGGAAAGTACCAGCAACTACAATGTAGGGCTAGACGCATTCGTTACGAAAAAAGTAATTAAACTAACTGGTCACGCACATCACGACTCACTGCTAGGTTATGTTGACTTCGCAATGGAGGAAATGGGCGTTCTTCAGGATGTTGAGGAGCAAGTGAAGAAGGATTTTGAAGACACTAGCCTAATACGAGAAATCAATAAGATTTTAAGCAAAGCAAAGCTCAGACACAGCCCTAGTAGTAAACTGAAAGAACTACTATCTGCTGTAAAAAAGTATAGCGAATAGCTTTAAATTTTTATGCTCTGAAAAACAGATAGATTTTATTCACCTAAGGAAGGCACGAATAGGTCCTGCAATCTACGCCTAATGCAGCAGGTTGTTTTATCTGGATTGGCATTGAAATCGTTATTGCCTATTGGCGAACCACCAACGTTTACTTTACAGCTCTGTAGATAATTATGTTACCAGTTCAAGCAATGGTGAAAGTATGAAAGAAGTTTCTTCACTGGAGCTTGAAGTGTAGTAGCCTGAAGTGTAGTAGCTCATATCTGATCTGAAAGTTTCGATGAATAGGTTTAGACTCTAACTGACAGGTAGCTATGAGCGTGAAGCGGACATTTGACAAAGCTATTGTGCTGGTCAGTTTCAGACAAGGAGCGGACATTCAATGATTAGTTTAGTACTCTGATTTCAAATGACGCTTTCGCCGCAAAGCCACCTTTGTGCAGCAAATAAAAAGCTCATGCCGTTCTTGTTTCTTCGAGCATACGGCAGATCTGTGGCTTCAATCTGACTGTCAGAATTTTTTATACAAGCTCCACATAATACGTAACCATTAGTCGACAGAGCTACAGAACAATATCTTGCATTCAGCAAAACGCAGACGTTATCGCTGTTAAGGTGGCTTTTGATTAGTCTTTAAACCTTATTCAGCTAGCTGATACACTCTCACATAATCAACTTCCATTTGAACAGGAAATATATTGTCGTCAATTGGCCCGCCTGCTCTTCCCCAGTTTCCACCGATAGCTAAGTTTAAAATAAGGTGATATGGATGGTCGTAAGGCCAAGCCTTCCAACTAGTTCCCTCGTTTATGTAAGTGAAATATAGCTTGTTATCTAGAAATATATGTATATGGTCCGGTGTCCATTCAACTGAATAGAGGTGAAATCTTTTATCCAAATCCTCTTGAATAATACTGCCCTTTCTCTGTTCCCAGTTTATCCAATAATAGGCCTTGTTATGAACAGTTCCCCATACTGTTCCCATGTCATGGCCAACATGCTCCATGATATCTATCTCCCCAGAATTTGGCCACGCATCACAGGTTCTGCTTCCCTGCCAATCCTCATTGGGTCTGCATGTAGTAGAATATTTGTAAGGATCGCTTGGTAGCATCCATATCGCAGCCCAAGTGCCTTGCCCAAGGGGAAGTTTGGCGCGGATGTCGGCTTTGCCGTAGAGAAAGTCACCTTTGCCTTTTGAATGAATGCGGCCTGAGGTATATGCAGCGCCTTCGAAGTCCTCTTTGTGAGCTTCAATAATCAACTTGCCATCAGCAAGTCTGATATTTTTCGCTCTAGCAGTATAAGCTTGGTCTTCGCTATTAACTTTGAATGCTGGCCAAACATCTATCGACCACTTGCTCTCATCGAGACTATTACCTTCAAACTCATCGTACCAAATCAAGTTCCATTTTCTGGTGTCATCATTTGTTTTGCGCACAACGAGCGCACTCAAAATTGGCTTTCCTGTCGTTGCTTCAAACCTTATTTTTAATCTTCCGTCAGTCACTTTTACGTTTGAAACAGCAGTGACCAAACCTGACTTATGCTTGCCATCCCGTGCAAGGCGAACATTCAAATCATTTATTACCAGCTCGTCTTGCGCAATTACATCGAACAAACGTCCGTCCATGTCAATATCGAAGGGCTCTGCGAAATGAAAAACTATATTGTATTCACCATTTTCGAGAGGATAGTCGATAGCGACATCACCCTCTCTATATGATTGATACAAAACGCTATCCTGAGAGCCTAAAATTTTATCTATTTCACCCCGAATTCCACCACTAACATACTGTTCAGCTTTATAGTGTATACCGTCTAGCCCAATGTAATCCTTACCACCTACATTTACCGCCCACACAACATCTGAATTATGAAAAGTATTGGTTTGCTTGTAAGTCTGAGATTCAGATTCATTCAGAAATTCGCCGTTTAGACCAGTTTGGTACTGACCAAACGTTTCTACGGCAAAGAATAGACAACAAAAAACGGCAGACCAGCTTGTTAGTTTCATAAAAATCACCTTAGAAACAGTTTTCGCTAATGCTAGTGGTTCATCGAATAGTCAGCAAGATTAAAATAAAAGTCTAGAAAAGAAAAACAACTGGACTACTGTTGCTTATTATCAGTGGGCTTATAAATTGATTTACAATAAATCCCCTAATATCCCTTACTTGCCACCTAGCGCCACCAAAAAGCGACCGTCCGAAATACGTACGCAACTGCCACTAACGAAATGAGTTACCATCGGCAGTATTTTCCAAAAAGTACCGACTTATCAGTACACATCCAACAAAAACTTAGCAGTGTAGCGAGACAACTTAACGAAAGACCAAGAAAAACGTTAGACTATGAAACACCAGCAGAGAAATTTAACCGATGTGTTGCGCCCATTGATTGAACTCAAGGCGTAAAGCGGACGTTATAGCTTTTGCGTTTAACGATTATTCTACATAATTTGCAGCAGGTTGAGTGAGCGCCATAGGACACTCAACCAATAAGTTATTTGCAGATCGCATGTTTGTACACCCAAGCGCTGTTATGACTATAAGACTCCACTCCTGATGTCACAATATACCTTTTACAGCGCCCGTACTCGTCCCAATATCTAAGTGGTTGGCGAGAGGTGGCCACATAATCGAGTACCTCCTCTAGTTTTTCTTCACCGACGCTTGTGCACTGCACCGGCCCACAGCCAAACCAACTCCCACGGGAGTTTTGCCAAGCCAAAACTATTCCACTATCGTTAACTAGCTCTTCATTTTTCGGTGGCGGGTTACCGTTTCCGCGTTTAGTTTGTTGCTTGTTATTCGTATATTGCTGCCTGTTTGTCTTTTTACTCGTAGGGGCGTCTTGATTATTCAGTTGCTTGAGCAATTTATTTCTCAACTGATTTTCAGCAACACATTTTTGCTCGAGCCTGTCATAAACAAGGTGCCCCCTGCATTGTGGATTATTATTGCGTGCGGTTCGGATTTCTTGGTCGACATCATATTCATTGAATGTCTTACAGCGCCCATCATAACTATCTAGTCGCTTACCTGACGGACAAGTCATTTTTCGAGGTTTATTTGTTGGTCCGCTCTGAGAATTTCGGTTGGTGTTTTGATTATGATTCGCCATTTCATCTGCCCTAGGAACAGGCATCATCTCTTTAGTGTCATCATTTCTTACTATCGTGGCACACGGATTTCTTCCATACATTCGCCCGTCAATCTTATCACAATCCCTAAGTTTAGGCTGATAGACCACGCACTGTCCGTATTCTTGATTCCAAACAGTACCTGCCTTACATCCATATGCACCCGGTTTTTGTCGTTGCTGAGATGCATTAAAGTCAGCAATCATTTGATTTGTGTTAGCGTCTAGATCACTAATTACTTTGAACGGATTATATTGCCCTGTACTTTTGCTTAACTGTTCAATCTTCGTTTGCCCTTCATCAAAATTTTTCTTTGAAATGCCAAAAGCGTCGTACAAATTCTGAGATTTTGAAGAATATTTACGTCGAAGGGATTGTAAATTAGATGTTGTACCGCCCATGACATCTTTTGTGTAAGAACTTAAAAATTCAGCTTTTCTATCCGAACTTAGGTCGGAGGTTGAGGCTATGGTGACTCCAACAGCTAATGAAAAAATTTTACCCCATGGTATGTCAATGCTTCTGTTTTGCTCTCGCTGCCTCTCTCTCTCTTTCTTATGGTTAAATACTAAAAATTTTTGTCGGACCTGATTACTTTCAGTCAAAAAAAGCTCAATAGTATCTTCATTTGCTGTTCTAAGTTTCAATCTTTGTCCGAGTCCAAGATCTTCCTGTGCGAAAAAACCGATCTCAGTTTGCCCCTTGTACTCAATTTTTCCAACAAAAACTAAATTAACCTTTATACAACCTGTTCTCTCAGTCGGGACTGAATGTTGTATATGGAAATTCAAGACAGAGACGTAAACATCCTCCTTAAACTCTTCATGAGTATCGAATAAAAGACAACCATTTCCACTTTTCAAATCCATAGTTGGTATCATGAAAAACTGGCCTGTGTACTTAGCCCCTACGGCAGCGGTATAGGTTCCCTCATCAAATCCATAGAAATGAGTTTTCCAAAGAGGGTCATATATTCTTTTTAACTGCCCCTCAAATTTATCAACTTGCGTTGAGTAGGAGTCAAACAAAAAGGTAGGGGAAGATGTGAAAATGCCATTATCTAATATTGCATTATATTGTCTGCCTTCATAGTATATCGTACCCCTGCCAGTTAAATTACCATCGTTTAGAATAAATTCTCTAAATTCAATTTTTCCTCCTAATGCTTTTAGTGCACCTTTTGGGCAAGAGGGATTGCACTCATTCTTTAAAAGCACATTACCAATTGAAAAGAAGTTATTTTTCTCTTCAGAATATTTTCCATTTTGTGCCCCCTCAGAAACACGAGGCATCAGCACACAAGTAACAAGTGCAGCGATAATAATAAGCGGGTTTGCAAACATGTTGTTTAACTACACTTATCCATTGTCATTTCTTGTCCATTTACGAAGCACTTTGTATAGTGTGGTTCATCAGCATACATGTACTTTTGAATGCCATGATTTTTTCCTTCGGAATTTAAATTACCAATAACATTTAATGCATCACCGTTGTATTTTCTGAATGTAACTGCCCCATCATCATCATAGTTAAACAGAACTACTTGATATAATCCCTCCAGCTGTGGAGTTGCTGTCATTTTCAAAGACATCCCATTAGACCTACCTGTAAATACTTCAACGGTTCTAGCTTTGTATGAATCAATTTGAAAAGGTTGTCTTGCGTAGTCTAGACGGGCGACGTGGTCAATTAACGACACAGGATCTCCATCCTCGTTCATTTCCCCTACGAACAAAGCGGAGGTCTCGTAAACACCACTACGAATGACGTTATCACCCATAATAGTGTCCGTCTGTAACAAGTCTGACGGCTGAATGTCAAAACCAAACGCTGATTTGGGAACACTAATCTTTTTGACATATTCGCCCGATGTAAAGAAAACATCCTCGCGACCTTGCTTAAAGTCGTCCCTAGAAAAGTTGCAGTGTTTGTTACTCATCACTCTTTGAGATTTAACACTCCAGCCGAGTTCTTTAATACCTATTTCGTCGTTTTGTTGATTAATAGAGTCGTTTGAGATTTGCTCTAACAATGACCCGCCTGAATTGTCATTTTGATCTGCAAACAAATCTGACACTCCATTTTTTTTCATCATCTTTTCTTCAGTCAAATTACAAATAGCAAGTCCCAACGATGCCGGAGGATAAAGGCGCCATTGATTGTTTTGGACTTCATCAGCAATAGCTTTTAACTCAATAAGACGATCGTTTAACTTTTGACTACCCAGATCAGGGAGCACTCCCGGAGTTCCTCCTGTAGTGGCTATCCAAGATTTTTGGACATTGTGAACGTACATTTCAGGTGTAGAACCACAACCCGCAACACTCAGGCCTAAGAGAAATATAACTAGATTTTTCATTTCAATCCTTGTTCTTCATGAGATCTTTATTAAAGCACTGAAAAACATAGCACGAAAAATAAACGATTTTTTTGCTACTTTAGTATAGAGTTATTGTTTTGCTCATAACTAATATCCCGGCAATTTACAAATATTTGAACGGCAGCTCATGGCACATGTGCGACTGTCAAATTTGATTTAGTCCTATTATTAGAATCTGATAGATCAAATTGAGACTGATTCACTTGAAGTCACCTTCAAATAAAGTTCTTCAATTTGTTTTATCACATAGTCTTTAGTAGTGGCTTGCAAATCATATGCTCCTAACGGTCTATTGAACCATTCATTACAGTAAAGTTAAGGTGCCGTTAATGTATTTGGGAAAATCTTAGGCAGCGTATGGTGGAACAGCCTCTATCAGACCATTTAGGGATCCTTGCTAACCACTCTTGCAATCGTCATTCGTGACACTCCAAATTTCTTACTTAATGCATTTTTACTCAACCCGTTACCTTTATTAAATAGCTTCCTAACTTCAGTGATCTCTTGCTCAGTCAGCTTAGTCGGTCTGCCGAACTTCACTCCAGAGGATTTCGCTCGCAGTCGGCCTTCTGATGTCCTAGCCACAATCAGATCTCGTTCAAGCTGCGAAAACGTGCCAATTAAACTAAGTTGTGCTTTTGCGAACGGAGAGTCATTAGTTGTGTCGATTGCGCCGTCAAGTGTTTTAAGAGAAGCTTTTTCCGCATGAATACTGTCTATTGTTTTTAAAATAGATCTCAATGATCGTCCTAACCTGTCTAATTTCGTAACGAGCACGATATCACCATCTCTGATGTAACTAACTAGCTCTCGAAGTTTTTCATCATTTTCCTCAGATGCCCCGGACTGTTTTCCGTGAAAAATTTTTATACAGCCAGCTTCTTTCAACGTAGATAACTGATAAGAGAGATCTTGCTCCCGAGTGCTAACACGCGCAAAGCCAATTAAAGCCATTTTAAGTTCCCTCTTCAGTTCTCATGGTCTTAAGATCATTCGCAAGGCTTGGTTCATGCTGTACTAATATACGAGGTAATTTGCGGTGATAAAATGAATGCTGTGGGCCAAGCTCTATCTTTTCTATCGGTCCAGAACTTTCTTCATCTAGCCATGGCATAATCTGTTCTTCAAACCATTTAGTTTCTCCGTTCATGATGAAAACATCATAATTATCTGTATCGGCAAAAATAGTCTGGTTAAGTGGCCCAAACTCCTTGTGCAACTTGATTAGATACTGAAAGTCTGTACCACGCTCAATCACAAAGAAACTTGATGAATCAGGATCCAATGCATCATTGATCAGCTCGTCCGTCATCTTTATCGTGCTCATCTTTTCCTCTTTAACTAGGTCAGCTTCGTTGCGCTGTTCAAATCTATTAACTTATGAACATAGCTTGCCATACATGAACAAAATATTGAATTTTAATTATTGAACATTGTTCACAATGTCAGACAATATTTTGAACACAAAGGCCATTGATAGCGAAATGTATAGATGCTCTTCTCCCGTTTCGAATTGACGTCCGTATCATTTTGAGACACACTCAGTCTACTATTTGGAATGGGTGGGTTATGATGAGTTGGCAAGACTTGAACTTTGCTCAAAAGCAAAGACTTGCATATATCGACTTCAAACTTCTTTTTATCGGACATGTTACGAGGTCCGAAGTCGTCAATTACTTCGGACAAGGTTTATCGTCCGCTTCACGCGATATTACTTTGTACAAAGAGCTATGCCCGCAAAACATGGAGTATGACTCGCGCGATAAAAGATATTATCAAACGCCTGAGTTTACCCCGTTGGTCGAGCACGATGCGAAGAAGACCCTCGCCAAGTTGGCAAATCACATATCAGATGGGTTTGACGCGATAAGTGATATCGATTTCCCGGTAGAAGCACCCAGCCAGCTCAACGTACCAGATATCTTTATTGTTGCCCGTTTAGTACAAGCAACAGTTAATAAAAAGGCCGTCAGTATTATTTATACCTCGCTCAGTAGCGGGTCGGGTGCAAGGGAAATCGTACCCCATAGTATCGTTGATAACGGATTGCGATGGCACGTTCGAGCGTTCGACCGAAAATCTTCAAGCTTTCGAGATTTTGTTATCACACGTATCTCAAAGGTTACTCTTATCGATGCAGAGGTTAACCGAGGTGAGGATAAGCTAGACGATCATCAGTGGATGCGAATGATGCCGCTGCGATTGGTGCCTCATCCAGAAAATATTAAGCACCCGACGGCCATTGAGCTGGATTATTCGATGAATGACGGCATGTTAGAACTCAACGTTAGAGCCGCTATGGCAGGATATCTGCTACGCCGTTGGAATGTCGACTGCACGGCAAATGCCTCGTTGCGAGGCTCAGAATACCAACTTAGGCTGAAGAACAGACAAACACTCTACGGTGCTGAAAATTTAGCAATCGCACCGGGATATGAACCCGATAATGAGAATAAATAAATGAATGCTCAGGCCAAAATTAAAAACCATAAAGCCTATTTAGGTGACCTTATCGGTGGCAGCCTGATGCTACGCGAATCACAGACAATTGCGGAGATCTTATTAACATCACCGTCGGCAGATGATTGGCATGATGCCATTGTAAATCGAAACGTTTTACAAAAACGCTCTGATGCATCGGCCAAGCGCAATGCGGCCACAATCAAAAAGAGATTGGAGGGGCTGAGCAACGCCTACTTAGAGAAGCTGGCATTTGGTGGTACTGAACTCGCTACCCAATTGATGTTTGCGGCAACGCTTATTAATTCGCCCATACTGGCGGATTTCATGCGTAATGTCGTTATCGATGCAAAACGAGTCTTTCGTGAATACATCGATCAGAAAGATTGGGAAAGTTTTTGGGATGACAGTGTTCGCATTTATCCCGAACTAGGCTCGATGTCAGAAACTTCCACATACAAGATAGCTCAGGTTGCGTTTAAGTTATTGGCGGACGCGGGTTATATCGACTCCACTCGAACCAAAAAGCTACAAAACATCTTCTTATTACCTGAAGTACGGTCGCTACTTGCACATATGGAAAGAGAAGATGTCATTGCGGCAATGGAGGCCTAATCAGATGTCGTCGTATAAGCAATTAAAGACATTACGCGAGCGGTTAGACCAAATTCTGCAAAAAATTGAAAGTGCAGAGTTTTTGGAAAACAAAGGTCTGGGAAATGAAATTGGTTTCTACATATTCGACTATCCAGCGGATGCAGAATTGGAGGTTCGTGAACATCTCAGCTTTATTACCGGAAAGCTTAAGAACCGTGGACGGAAGTTCGCAAGCATCAATTTGTTTGAAGTGATTATTGATATTTTAGATAGTCGAAATCTGACAGAGCGTGCATTCAAGTTACAGCAAGATAGAGGTGATGATGCGCTTTTTAATGCACTCAAAGGCCCGCTGGAGCAAAACAGAGTAGCTGAGTTTATCGTTGAGAAAGCCAATCTTGAGCAAAGCGAATTTATCCTGCTGCATGGCCTAGGAAGCGCATGGCCCATCGTTCGCGGCCACGGTTTACTCAATGCACTTCACGCCAAAGTTGGCAGCGTACCCACCGTATTGTTCTATCCGGGCGAATACGATGGGGCGAGGTTAAAACCTTTCGGGACAATTGACTCAAATAACTATTACAGAGCATTTAAGTTAGTGCCATAAACGGATTTAGGGGAAATTAATGCAGATTAAACAACTATTTACCAAAGATATTGAGCGCAAAATTAATGGTGTTGTAAAAGCGGACCAAACGGAAAATGATATCGTGTTCACCGAATTGGATGAATATGTCATTACCAAAGAATTGGCCCAACACTTTGAGAAATTCTTTGATGCCTACATGCCTTCCGTTAGAGATCCGAAAGCCAAGGCGGCATCTGGAAAACTAGGTATTTGGGTAAGTGGCTTCTTCGGTTCAGGTAAATCCCATTTCATCAAGATCCTCTCTTACCTGTTAAAGAATATTCGGGCTAATAACGGCGCAATTGACCGAACTGCTATCGAGTTTTTCAAAAATAAAGGCCTCGATGGTTTCCTACTGGGTGAAATTGATACTGCTATCAATAAAGACAACACCGTCATTCTGTTCAACATTGATAGCCGCGCCAACACGGACGATGGTGACAACGCTATTTTAAAGGTATTTCTGAAGGTCTTTAACGAAGAAATGGGCTTCAGTGGCGATCATCCGCACATTGCCCACCTAGAGAGAGAGCTCGCCAGCAAAGGGGTATTTGAGAAGTTTAAAGACGTTTTCAATGAGCTTACTTCCGTCGATTGGGTTGCAGAGCGGGATGCTTATGATTTCTATCGCGATGATCTAGCCGAAGCGTTGGCAAAGGTCACTGAGCAGTCTGTGGAATCTGCTAGGCAGTGGGTGGATAATCTAGAAAGAAACTTCTCCCTCGATGTAGCCAACTTCTGTAAATGGGTGAAGGAATATCTGGATCAGGATATCAATCGCCGCGTACTGTTCTTCGTGGATGAAGTGGGTCAGTTCATCGGTAACAACACCCAAATGATGCTGAAGCTACAAACCATTACCGAAAACTTAGGCACTATCTGTGAAGGTAGAGCATGGGTAGTGGTCACGTCTCAGGAAGATATTGATGCTGTTATTGGCCAGATGTCTGGTTCTAAAGGGCATGACTTTTCGAAGATCCAAGGGCGTTTTGAGCGACTGTCATTATCCAGCTCGAATACCAGTGAGGTAATTGAGAAGCGCTTGCTAGAAAAGGACAATACTGCACGTGACGCACTGCAATCGCTTTACGACCAGAAAGGCGATATTCTGCGCAACCAGCTTGCGTTTGATGCAACGACCACAGCGGAACTGGCTAACTACAAAGACGCCACGAGCTTTGTGCATGCGTATCCATTTGTGCCATATCACTACATTTTGGTGCAGAAGATTTTCGAGGCGATTCGCAAAGCCGGAGCTACAGGTTTGCACTTAAGCAGGGGCGAACGTTCATTACTAGATGCGTTCCAAAGCGCGGCCCAGCAAATCAGCAACGAAGAAATTGGTGCTTTAATCCCGCTTTATCGCTTTTACCCAGCCATTGAGAGCTTCCTAGACACAGCGGTCAAGCGCGATATCGACAATGCCTCTGACAAAGACTCCATTTCCGATTTTGCCGTCAATATACTTAAAACCCTTTTCCTCATTCGCTATGTGGATGTTATCAAGTCCACTTTAGACAACTTAGTTACGCTTTGCGTTAGTAAGGTTGATGAAGACAGGCTTACTCTGCGCCGTCAAATAGAGCATGCACTTAACGTGCTGGAGCAAAACCTGCTGATTGCTCGTCAGGGTGATGAGTACATCTTTTTGACCAATGAAGAAAAAGAAATTGAGAAGGAAATCCAGCATACCGAGATTGAAGTCTCAGATGAAACTGCTGAACTTAGCAACATTATTTTTGAAGAGGTACTGCGCCGCAAAAACCAGTATACCTACCCCGAAAACAACCAACTGTTCCCGGTTAGTCGTTTTTGCAATGGTATTCCCAGAGATGGTGCGGTTGAAAACGACTTGGTTGTTAAGGTGATTTCACCGATAGATGCCAACTTTGCAGAGTACATTCACACAGTATGCATGAATAACTCGGCTGAAGGTAACGGTGCCATCCTGATCAAGTTGGACGATGACAAACAGCTTTTCGATGAGCTAAGAACCTTCATAAAGACCCGTAAGTTTCTGCGCATGACAGGGGGTAACCGCCCTGAACAAGAACAGTTGCTTCGCGACAAAGCTTCTGAAAACCACTCTCGTCACAAACGTCTAATTACGGCGTTTGAAGAGTTGGTCAAAGATGCGTATTACTACGCGCTTGGCTCTCAGCTTAATCCAAAAGGCAATTCGGTCTCAATGATATTGGATGATGCTTATCGCTACGTGATTGAGAATACGTTCAGCAAGCTCAAACTTGTGCGGCGTTTTCCCGGAGACATACGCCGTGAAATACAGCAAACATTGGTCGCTGATGACGCCAGTCAAATCGGTCTGGATCTGAAAGACGATGAGGTTAATCCAGAAGCCACATTAGAAGTGGAGAAATACATCACACTGGCAGATGATACGGGCCGTTTAACCACCGCAGAGGATGTTGTGAAGCGGTTTTCTAAACGTCCGTTTGGCTGGAATGATGAAGAAATTCTGTTGATCATGGCGCGATTAGCCCTTGCTAACAAAATCTGTTTCCACATGCGCCAACAGGAAGTACCACTCAAGAGTGTGTACGACAACCTGATTCAGGTGCGCAAGCGGGCTGAACTTCGTGTACGTAAAATAAAGCAGCAGTCAGAAGCGAACTTAAAACGAGCAGCCAAGTTGTATCGCGATGTGTTTTCGGTAAACGCACCTGAGACTGAAAAAGAGCTGTTTAACGCCGCGCAAGACAAGTTGCGTACAATGAAATCCAAGCTTGATGGCTTTGCGCAAAAGGCCTCTACGGGCCAGTACCCCGGCAAGAGTGAAATAGAGCATGGTCGCCTGCTTTTAGCAGGGTTAATTGAAACCCAATCCAGCTTTCAGTTTATCGACCAGTTCTTGGACGCCAGCAACGATTTGCTCGATTTCGAAGAAGACTTTGAAGATCTGGAAAACTTCTACGAAACCCAATTTAACACGTGGCAGCGGTTAGCCAGTGCATTGACGATTGAATTTGAGCGTAACCGGAAAGCACTGGAAAGTGATGAGCAAGCCGCCAAAGCGCTAAAAGAACTTCAGGCAATTTATGACAGTGTTCGTCCTTATCGAGACATTCGCAATATAGAACCATTGATTGAGCAAGTGGATAAGGTCAACTCGCAGTTACTTGATAAAAAACGCCAACATGCCAAAGAGCGTATCGAACATCGCATTAGTCTGGTACAAGAGCAAATCAAACAGGCACAGGCACCAGATGAACTAAGTAACCGAGTACTGATGCCATTACAAAACGCTATTAAGCGTTTAGAGAAGTTGCAAGCCATCGCTGATATTTTGCAAGAGCAAAGCGAATCTCAGGCACTAGAAGAAGATGCCTACATCGCCATCAACGAATTCATCGAACAACAGGAAGCAGAGCGACAAAAACAACCGAAGCTCTATCCAAGCCCCGATGGCGACGGACTGGGGGATGGTAAAAATGCCGCCAAGGTCGCAGAAAAGCCGGTAACACCTCTTCCCAAGAAAATGGTCACCGTGGATACAGCATCCATTGTTCGCAAAGTAAACCAATCGGGTGTACTTGAGACTGAGCAAGATATCGATGCTTATTTAGCTGCACTAAAAACCGAACTCACATCCTTGGTGAACAGCAACAACAAAGTGCGTATCAAATAAGTAGGGACACTGATTATGAATACTAAGAACTTAAAGGCTTATGCTCCAAAAGCACGTCGCCAGTTTATGGAAGCGGTAGCCAAACGTGCAGCACACTTTGGCATATACGAAGATGAATTCGCTCCCGTCAGCTTTCAGGGTAGCACGGCTATTATTGAAGGAAATGCCTTTACTAAACAGCAGGGTGAACAGCGCAAGCGGCTTGAAAAGCATATAGAAGAAAAGCCCTTGGCGACACATAAAGAGCGTTACGACTTATTTGTTCGCGAGATGGCGTATACGTGGTTTAACCGACTAGCCGCGCTTCGATATATGGAGCTTCACGACTACTTTGAGCATGGCTTCCGGGTATTAAGTAATCCAAGCAATCAAGATGGTTTACCGGAAATCTTAGACCATGCCGCCGACGTTGCTGATATGTTGGGGCTGGATAAAGCACAAATCATCGAATGGCAACTAGCTGGTGATAAACAGGAAGTGTTGTATCGTGAGTTATTACTTGGCCAATGCCATCACTTACACAATGTTATGCCGTTTCTATTCGAGGCCATTGATGATTCAACCGAGCTGCTGCTGCCTGATAATCTTACTAAAACCGATTCGATTCTGAAGGGGCTGGTCAACGATATTCCTGAAGAGGACTGGGAACGGATCGAAGTCATCGGTTGGCTTTACCAGTTTTATATTTCAGAGCATAAAGATGCCGTTATTGGCAAGATGGTTAAATCAGAGGATATACCGGCAGCGACTCAGCTGTTCACCCCAAACTGGATTGTTAAATATCTAGTGCAAAACAGCATTGGCCGTCAATGGTTGGCTACCTATCCGGATTCTTCCATCAAAGCCAAGATGGAGTACTACATTGAGCCTGCCGAGCAAACCGATGAGGTAAACGCTCAGCTAGCTGCCATCACCCCAAGCAGCATTGACCCAGAATCAATCAAAGCGCTCGACCCAGCCTGTGGTTCGGGCCATATTCTCGTTGAGATGTATGAAGTTCTTCGTGAAATCTACCTAGAACGGGGGTATCGGTTGCGCGAAATTCCAGAGTTGATCCTGACTAAAAATATCTATGGTCTGGATATCGACGACCGAGCGGCGCAACTCGCTGGTTTTGCGCTTTTAATGAAAGCCCGAGAGGACGACCGACGGATATTCCAGCGCGTTCAAGATGGCAGCGTAAAACTTAATGTTTATGCATTGCAGTCCACTGAAGGCTGGGACAGCGTATCACTCTGGCAAGCACTGAACTTGGACGGTAAAGCCAAACAAGGCAGTAGCGGTGATTTGTTTGTCGAAACTAAGAAATTTGATGCTCCGACAGATGAATACGCCAAATACTTCGATTTGCTGAAATACCTGATTACGTCGTTTGAACAGGCGAAAACGTTGGGCTCATTGATTCAGATAGATCATGAATATCTTCCAATACTTGAGAAATTCAAATCTGAGTTGCTGGAGAAGTTATTAGGCACTGACCCAGCAGCAGTAGCAGCTGCAAGCCAGCTGCTACCTGTGGTAGCGCAAGCTACCTTATTGACTCAAAAGTATGATGCAGTCATCGCCAATCCACCGTATATGGGTGGAAAAGGAATGAATGGATTATTGAAAGACTTTGCAAAAAAGCGTTTTCCGAACTCCAAATCAGACTTATTTGCAATGTTTATTGAAAGAGGCTTTTTCTTAATAAAAGAAAGTGGCTTTAACGCAATGGTAACGATGCAAAGCTGGATGTTCTTATCAGGATATGAAAAGTTCAGAGAGGGAATACTTTCAGAAAAAAACATTTTGACAATGTTACACATGGGTAACGGAGTGATGAAAATAGCATTTGGGACTAATGCTACTGTATTTGGCAAAGTCCCTATAGGCGGTTATCGCGCATCATATTCTTATTTAGAAAATGATGATATTAGTGAAAAAGAAGTGCCATATGAATTCCCTGTCAAAAATGAGCGGTTTCGATACACTATATCCGATAGCTTCAATAATATTCCCGGAAAGCCGATCGCATATTGGAGAGACTTTTCAGCATATTATTTAACTGGCCAGTTATCCGACATTCTTGAGTCTGGGGGAAGATGCAAAACTCATAATGACGAAAAATACGTTAGGTATCACTGGGAGGTTGATTCAAAGAAAATTGGACTGGAGTGGAAATTATATGAAAAAGGAGGCGAATTTAGGAAATGGTATGGGAATAGATTATATGTTGTTAGTTGGACTGATGAAGCAAAAACTAACTACGCCTCGCATGGAGGGCTGACTCAATCAAAATTTTGGGGGAAAGTTGGGATTACGTGGTCAGCGATTACATCTTCAAAAAACTCTTTTAGACTAAAATGCGATGACTCTGAATACTCCTCTGCGTCTCCAACTTTATTTCTAAAGGCTCAAGACTCTAACTTACTCTATAGTATTTTAGGAGCGCTGAATACTAATTTGTATTCAGAAATACTTAAGCTTATTAGTCCTACAGTGAATGCCAATCCGGGGGAAGTGTTGCGACTTCCGAGGCCAAATTCTGAAGTTTCTGATTTAGTTAAAGAGCTTATTCTTATTTCCAAAAATGAGTGGGATTCAACGGAGATTAGCCTTGGATTTGCGAGCTTTTATTCATTAACTGATAAAAAAGAAGATAAACTCCGCGTTTCAATTCAGAGAATAATTTCGACAATTGCTGAAAGACAAAACACTATTACAGAGCTCGAAAAGGAACTTGAGTATAAAGTTTATAAGAGCTTCACCCATGACACAGAGTGCACGAATTCTGAACAGTCTAATGCAAACATTTGTGGGAATGAAAACGAGGATGTTTCAAATTTAATAATTGACTTATCAAGTTTTTTTATCGGTTGCAGTATGGGGAGATACTCTTTGGATCGTAAAGGAATAGTTTACGCCCATTCATGCAACGAAGGATTTCGAGAACTGTCAGCGGCAAGCGCCTATAAAACCTTTCCCGCCGATGATGACGGTATCATTCCTCTCGCCTCCGAAGAATGGTTATTTGAAGATGATGCAACAGCACGTTTCCGTGAGTTTGTTAAGACAGTTTGGGGCACTAAACACCTTCAAGAGAACTTAGAATTTGCCGCCGAAAGCCTTTGTTTAAACGCCATGAATTTCAAGAAAGGCGAAAGTGCTATGGAAACGATTCGTCGCTATTTCTCCACTCAATTCTTTACTGATCATTGCAAAATGTATAAGAAGCGCCCGATTTACTGGCTGTTTAGCTCAGGTAAAGAAAAGGCGTTTGAATGCTTGGTATATCTTCATCGCTACAACGAAGCCACGCTATCGCGCATGCGTACCGAGTATGTTACGCCGCTAATGGGCAAATATGATCATCAGCTAGCTAGGAAGTTGGAAGAAGTAGTTGATGCGAGTGGCACCGAGCAACGTCGTATTGAAAGAGAGATTAAAGATCTTGAGAAGAAACAAGCAGAGTTGCGCAAATTTGACGAAGAACTTAAGCACTATGCAGAGATGCGCATTTCATTAGATCTTGATGACGGCGTAAAGGCTAACTATGGGAAGTTTGGTAACTTACTCGCAAATGTAAAAGCCATTCATGGCAAGGCGGTGAAATGAACTTAGCAGACTTCATCAAAGGAATTGAAGCAAAGTTCAAAGACTGTCGAATTGTATTTTGGCAAGATGACGACAGTGAGTTTGTTGAGCAACTGTCCGAAGTGCATAGCGCTATGCATGAGCGGGGTACAGAGGTAATCGAACTTGATACTTCCTCACAACTCGAAGTAAAGCAACGGATTGAGCTCAAACAGCCTAACACTAACTTTCTGTTATACAGCAATAAGCCGGTAAATGCCCCTACGCGAGACTGGCTGTATGATATTCGCCAGTATGCTTCGCATTTTTACGCCGACTCCAGTGCCATAATTTTGAATGAGTTAGGAATGCGCATGGAGTTTCGGCAGGATATTAGCCGCTACAAGCGTTTTTTTGGCAATAAGCAGCGTTACACCAAGTTGAAAAAGCTTCTGCCGGAAAATGCGGATAAAGCGCTTCTAGAGCTTGCGATGATTTCGGTTTTGCTGAAAGTAGAAACCGTCAGTTTCAATGCTGTGCTCCATCAGTTGTTTGATGCCTATTCCCATAAGCCAGAAGACGCCAATCAGTTACTGGATGAGCTGGATAAATACGCCTTAGCAAAGCCCTTTTGGAGCTTTGTGGTTGCAGAATTCGGTTATATTGAGCCTGCACTATGGCAGAGCGACGATATCTCAAACAGTGATGCTGTAAAAGTTAAACAACCTTCTTTGCATGAGTTACTCATCAAACTGTTAGTGACTGATTGCTTTCAAGCTTTACAGACAGGCGGCGTTGATGCGGCGAATAGTCAATTTGGTCAAAGCCTATCGGCGCATATATTACCTATGCGATTAGACAGGAACGTCTATGATCAACTTCCCGCTGAATTGCAGGATAAGATGGCGAATGCCGCAGCAAAACGCGCTGGCATCGTCAATTTTGTGGCAAACTGGCGTGAGAGCCGAACATTGGCATCTAGCTACAATACAATTGCGAGTGACATTGCAGCTGAGCTTGAAATATCGAGCAAATTAGCCGAACTGACTCAACCAGAGAAGCTGCTACACGTTGAAACATTCAAAGAAGCCGACCAGCAATTACTGAAGACACTTGCCAAAGACTTGCCTGCGTTTACACGCACAGAGGTCGACGACTGGATCACAACCCGCCTTCGTGGCCATTGGTGCGTAGCGACCGAAAACTTTGCCCCCATGTACAAGGCACTCAAGGCCGCACGTCATTTCTACGAGTTAAAAGAAAAGCATGCCGATGGCTTTGATTTTCAAAGCTGCAAGCAGATGTATGCAGCGTATACCGAAGAATTGTATCAGTTTGATTATGCGTACCGGGTATTCTGTGAGAACTGTATTGAGCTCAATAAGACAGACGGCGGTGATCTATTAAAAGCTACCGGGCTGGTTGACGATATCGAACGACTTTACGTTGACTGGTATTTGCATGATCTGGCAGTTGTTTGGGGCAAGCTGGTAGATAACGAGTCATTATTAGATAGCTGGAAATTGACGGGTGTTAACAATCAACAGGACTTCTTTAATCAAGAGGTTGGAAGCCTTCTCAGTAATGGGCCGGTAAAGCGTGTATTTGTGATTATATCTGATGCCCTTCGGTATGAAGTGGCGTCTGAAATTGGACAGCAGATAAATGATGAGAAGCGTTATCAGGCAAAGCTTCATTCTCAATTAGGTGTGGTGCCCAGCTATACCCAGTTGGGAATGGGTAGCTTGCTACCCCACAAGACCATGACTGCACATCTAGGTAAAACTGTGGAATACCGAGCGGATGGATTGTCAGTGCATGGCTTAGAAAATCGCAACAAGATATTGGCGAAGCACAAGGGCGCTGCGTTTAAAGCAAATGATGTGTTGAACTGGACCAATCAGGAAGGTCGGGAGAAAGTTCGGAACTTGGAGGTGGTGTACATCTATCACGACAATATTGACGCGATTGGTGATAAACATGCTACTGAGAACCTGACTTTTGAAGCTGCCCGTGATGCGATGAGTGAAATCAAAAACTTGGTGTCTCGCATAATAAATCGCCTAAATGGTAGCCGCGTTATCGTGACTGCTGATCACGGCTTCCTATTTAAAATGACTGATGTGACCGATGCAGATAAAACTTCACTCAAAATCAAACCTGATGGCGCAGTTGAGGCTAAAAAGCGCTATGTAATCGGCTCCAAGTTACCAACTGATAGTTATTACTGGACGGGACGTTTAGCCAATACCGCTGGAATTGATGCTACGAGCGGTGATGATGCCAAGTTTATTGTACCGCGTGGCAGTAATCGGTTTAACTTTGTGGGTGGTGCCAAGTTTATACACGGCGGGATCATGCCGCAGGAAATTTGTGTGCCGGTGTTGCATGTGCGCGAGTTAGATACAAAGGCTCAAACCAAACACGCGAAACAAAAAGTAGGTGTTGTTCCATTAAACAACCCGGTGAGGATCGTCAGTAATATCGACCGTATTCAGCTTCTGCAAACCGATGCCGTAGGCGATAAATTCAAAGCCAGAGAGCTGGAACTTTGGATTGAATCACCCGAGGGGATGCGGGTAAGTGCCGTTGAGAAAGTGCTATTCGATTCTGCGTCCGAAAAGTTAGATGAGCGCAAACGCAACGTGTCGATGAAGCTTGAAGGTAGCGGCTTTGACCGTAACCTGAGCTACAAACTGATTTTAAAAGATACTGATGCCAGTCAGTCTATGGCAACACATACGGTGACGATTGACTTGGCCATTGAAGACGATTTTTTCTAGGGAGAGCACGGATAAATGACAGATAACAATAAAGAAACAGAAATCTGTGGTGATGATCTGGATGACTTACTCACTACCGAGTTTAAAGGACGCGTGGTTCGTAAGGATCTAACCAAGCAGCTCAAGGAAGGTGCGAATGTTCCTGTCTATGTACTTGAGTATCTGCTCGGCATGTACTGCTCTGCGGCCGAAGATGAACTAATACAGGAAGGTCTGAAGAACGTTAAAAAAATCCTGACTGAGAACTATGTTCGTCCAGATGAGGCAGAAAAAGCCAAATCGCTTATCCGTGAAAAAGGCACGCACAAAGTCATCGATAAAGTCACGGTGAAGCTTAACCAGAAAAAAGATGTTTACGAAGCCAGTTTGTCGAACATCGGCATCAAGGACGCGGTAGTCCCAAACAAAATCGTAAAGGAAAACGAGAAACTACTGACCGGGGGGATCTGGTGCATTATCACGGTGAGCTATTTTTACGAAGAAGGACAAAAGGTTTCACCGTTTAGCATCCTGAATTTAAAGCCAATCCAGATGCCTTCGATGAATATGGTCGAGGTATATGGTGCCCGGTGCAATTTCACTACGGAACAATGGATGGATGTATTGCTGCGTTCAGTAGGTATGGAGCCTGCCAATCTTGAAACGCGCACTAAGTGGCATTTGATTGCGCGAATGATCCCCTTTGTTGAGAACAACTATAACGTTTGCGAACTTGGTCCCCGTGGCACGGGTAAATCGCACGTTTACAAAGAATGCTCGCCCAACTCACTGCTTGTTTCTGGCGGTCAGACTACCGTAGCGAACCTGTTCTATAACATGTCGTCCCGCCAAATTGGTTTGGTAGGCATGTGGGATGTCGTCGCATTTGATGAGGTTGCTGGGATTCGCTTCAAAGACAAAGACGGCATCCAGATAATGAAAGATTATATGGCGTCAGGCTCATTCTCACGTGGCCGCGACTCTATTGAAGCCAAAGCTTCAATGGTATTTGTTGGCAATATCGACCACAGTGTCGAGACGTTAGTGAAAACCAGTCACCTCTTGGCTCCATTCCCGCCAGAAATGATCGATTCAGCGTATTTTGACCGATTCCACGCTTACATCCCCGGTTGGGAGATACCCAAAATGCGCCCTGAGTTCTTCACAGACCGTTTTGGCTTAATAACCGACTACTTAGCTGAGTATATGCGCGAAATGCGCAAGACGACGTTCTCAGACGCAATTGATAAATACTTTAAGTTAGGGAACAACCTCAACCAGCGAGATGTGATTGGGGTACGACGGACCACATCAGGATTACTGAAGTTACTTTACCCTCACGCAGAGTATAACAAGGAAGCCATAAGAGAGTGTTTAACTTATGCCTTGGAATGTCGACGCAGGGTGAAAGAACAGCTTAAGAAGATTGGTGGTATGGAGTTCTTCGATGTGAATTTTAGTTACATCGATAATGAAACCCATGAAGAATTTTTTGTGGGAGTGCCAGAGCAGGGTGGTTCAGATCTCATACCTAAAGGTGTGCCAAAACCGGGTGTTGTTCATTTTGTTACTGATGGCGCATTAGGGAAACTTGGCGTTTTCCGCCTTGAAACGCAAATGACCGCAGGTAATGGCAAACATTCAACGTCTGGTTTTGGTTCCGATACCGCAGCAAAGGAACAGGTTCGCGTTGGCTTTGAGTATTTTAAAGGTAATTTGAGTCGGATCGCAGCGAATACCAAATTTTCTGAGCACGAGTTTCATCTCCATTTTGTAGATCTTCAGAACAGTGGTAATAGCCATAGCGCTAGCTTGGCGTCACTAGTAGCCTGCTGCTCTATCTTATTGAACAAGCCAATTCAGGAATCAATGGTAGTGCTAGGAAGCATGACACTGGGTGGTGTTGTGAATCCGGTTCAGGACCTTGCATCTACGATGCAGGTCGCTTTGGAAGCTGGAGCAACAAAAGTGTTACTGCCGATGGCATCAGCAAGTGACATACCTAGCGTGCCGGGAGAGACTTTCACAAAGTTTCAGGTGAGTTTTTACAGCGATCCTGTTGACGCGGTTTATAAGGCACTGGGGGTATCGTGACTTATGAGGACATTGATTTGTCAAATATGTGACATAAAAACTGACGAGAGTGATTTATTTGATCACCTCGTCAACAAGCATGGCTGGCAAATCAATTCTGTTAGTAAATTAGCTGACATGCCTGAACCCACCCCAAATGCTGTTGGCGAAACAAAGCGCCCGAACGAACGCAAGGAAAAGACTCGAAATGCCCAATGGCAGAAGTCTCCAGAATTATTAACCTGCCCACACTGCTCTCAGCGATTCAAACGTAAACAAACTTTACTTACGCATATTAAAAAGTGCCCACAGAAACATTCTGCAAAACCCGCTGTTCAAAAGAGCCCAAAGGAATCACAACACTCTTATTCATATAAATGGGGTTGTGCACAACCATTAGAAAAGCGACATGAGCCAACGGTATCTAAGCTAGTCTCTGAAAAAAGTATCGATTATCTTACAAAAGAAATTGAATCTATCTTAGCTTCTTTGCAATCTTCCCCTGACAATGGGCTTTCTGTTGGCCGTTTAATCATTTTTTCAAAAGCCAAGCAAAGAGCATTAAGGGCAGAAAGACGCGCAAAAAACAAAAAGCGGAAACACAAAGCTGAGTACAAAGTTGATGCGTTAGATCGCCGCGTTCCCGGCAGCTACGGTTCGGGGCGCAACTGAATTAGCTTCTACTTTCAAGATACCGTAATGACCCGAGAATCCATTTATCTGAACCTGTGAGATGAATGATTAGTGCTCAGGTACGCAGTACAGGCAGTGGCTCTCGAATCGGTATACCTTGCAACCATTCTAGTCCGGCTGATAGTCCGAAAACTCTGCCTGTGAGACGAGTGATTAGCGTTCAGGTACACAGTTACAGGAAGTGCC
>NZ_CACSIH010000042.1:67098-67197 GCF_902705805.1 Alteromonas alvinellae
TCGGTGTACCTTGCAACCATTTTAGTCCGGCTGATAGTCCGAAAACTCTACCTGTGAGATGAGTGATTAGCGTTCAGGTACACAGTTACAGGAAGTGCC
>NZ_CACSIH010000042.1:67204-67437 GCF_902705805.1 Alteromonas alvinellae
TCGGTGTACCTTGCAACCATTCTAATCCGGCTGACAACCTGATAACGCTGCCTGTGAGATGAATGATCAATACCCTAAAGTCAGACAGTTATAGGACATTAGCGCTTGTATTATTATATCTTCCATCCACTTCATACTCGTTGAGTCACTGCTACACCTGTGAGATGAGTGATTAATGCTCTAAAAGTAAACAGTTACAGGATATTCGCTCCTGTATTCGTATACCTTTCATC
>NZ_CACSIH010000043.1:0-17400 GCF_902705805.1 Alteromonas alvinellae
AAAATAGAGGTCGATTTAATGACGCTTACACTGCTTACGGCGCTTCAGCAAGCAAGTTTGGTGGTTGTGCAGGACGTTAATAAAAATGCGTTGGCAGTGAATCAGTCAGTTGAAATTACTGGCAAAGGGCGAGAAACAGCAAGAAAGGTAAAAGATGCCGCATCTAACGTTGAGCTTATGGCCAACAACATGTCTGCGGCGGCAGAACAGCAGTCAGTTACCACACAAGAAGTAGCAAAAGACATTGTTGACGTTGAAGCTGCAGCAAAGCATGAAGTCGAGTTAGCCCAAGCGTTATCAAAATTATCCAATTTAATGAAAGAGAATAACTTGGTTCTCAACCGAACTATCGCTAATTTCACAATTGACTGAGCAATTTTCATCGCCCACTATGTCTGTCGAGTAACGTTATTAAAGCACTTGAATGCACTGATAAGGACGATAATGGCAGACATTGAAACACTTCATTCAAAAATAGTTTATGAGAACAAATGGCTTCGGGTAAGGGAAGACAAGATACGTCGAGCTAGCGGGAATGAAGGTATATACGGTGTGGTGGAGAAGCCAGATTTCGCCATTATCTTACCTATCCAAGGCGATACGGTTTTCATGGTTGAGCAATACCGCTATACCATTAAACAGCGTCAGCTTGAGCTACCGCAGGGCGCTTGGGAGGCGAATCCGGACGCTGATCCTATTGAACTCGCAAAGGGTGAACTTGAGGAAGAGACTGGGTTAATCGCAGATTCGATGGAGTACGTAGGCTTCCAATACTTAGCCTATGGGTTTTGCGACCAGGGTTATCATATATACGTAGCGAAAGGACTTACTCAAGGTAAACAGAAGCTCGACGAAGAGGAAGAAGACCTGCGCGTTGTGTCTATTACGTTTACCGAACTAAAAGAAAAAATAATCAGCGGTGATATTAAAGATGCGAGCACTTGCAACGCAGTGGGTTTAGCAATGCTTAAAGGGCTTATATAAACACTCTGTTACAATTTGCTGGCTGTTTTATTATGACTGACAAGCTAGGGTTTACCGACTTAGGTTTACTGACAATTATAAAGAGAACGCCATGGCCTTCGAGGGAAGCTTTTCCATTTTAAAATGGAATGAAGAAATACTTATAGAAAAATCAGAAGGGATAAAAACATCTCATGCAAGCATCGAGCAGTCTTATACAGGCAGCATGGTTGGAGAATCAACTATTGAATTTTTGATGTCTTATCAGGCGCCCTCGTCTGCAAAATTCACAGGCTTTGAAAATTTTATTGGTGTTATAAATGGTTTAAGAGGAACTGTAACTTTTCAACATATTGGTATGTTCGAAAATGGCGTTGCGAGTAGTGAATTCGCTTCCATAGACGGCTCGGCTACCGGTGAGTTAGTTGGGAAATCAATTACGGGTCACTTTAAGTCGGGAGAGTCTGGTAAAGCAGAATACGTCATCGAGTTGAATGAAAGGTAGGTTCTTAAAAGCGATATTACATGAATACCCATGCTGACTTCTTAGTTGGCCAATCCTATGGATGTTTAAACAACGAAATGTATCAATTTCAAAAACAAAAAACGGCGCCGTAAGGCGCCGCTAAAAGTTGGGAAACAAACCAAGAAACTACTTATTAGTTCTCAAGTAAACGAGAGCCAATTTCTATTTGACGAGGCTTCTTGGCTTCAGGAATGACTCGCTCCATATCGATATGTAATAGGCCATTTTCCATATCCGCGGCCAGTACTTTTACATGGTCGCCAAGCTGGAATTTACGCTCAAAGTTACGCTCTGAAATGCCTTTGTGTAAGAACTTACGCTCTGTGTTTTCTTTATTTTCCGCTTCCGTTTTCTTCGTGCCAGTAATGGTCAACGTGTTCTCTTCAACCTGAATTGATACGTCGTCTTTGCTAAAGCCTGCAATGGCCATGGTTACACGGTATTTGTCGTCGCCAAGTAACTCAATATTGTATGGCGGGTAAGTGCTTTGCTTCTCAGCACGAGATGCCGCATCTATAAGTGATGCTAGGTGATCAGAACCAATGAATGAACGATAAAGTGGAGATAGATCGATAGTACGCATAGTCATATCCTCAAAATTAAGCAATATGTTTAAAATTTAAATGCCCCGACTTTGCGGCGGCGGTTTTGTCGACCTGACCTTTCAGCGCCGACAAAACATATATAGGAATGGCCTAAATACTTTTCAAGGAAGAAAGGTGAATTTTTTAGAAAATAATTGCATATTTAATCTAAGTTATTGAAAAAAATAAATTATATTTGATGAAAATTTCTTTGGTAGAGATTGAACGCCGTGAGTTAGCGAAAGTTTGCTATAAAACCCTATAGAAAATAAGTGTATGCGATAATTTTTATAAAACATTTAGCAATTGTTTAACCAATCCGGTTGTTTATAAATGCTACAATTTGGTTAAGCAAAATGTCTTACCACTTTTATTTGTAAATTTAAAAAATGAAGAAAGAAGTTATAGTTTTAAATTGCGGCAGTTCGTCCGTAAAGTTCGCGATAATTGACGCTGACACTGGAGAGGCTGGACTGTCTGGTATTGCTGAAGCACTAGGTAATAGTGATGCTAGTTTGTCTTACAAGTTAAACGGCAAAAAAGAAAAACGCGCACTACCTGAAAAAGCTGGCCATACCGAAGCGTTAAGCGCAATTTCAGAAGTTATCGCTAGTACGGGCGTTAAGCCTATCGCAATAGGGCACCGTGTTGTTCATGGTGGTGAAAAGTTTAAGCAGGCTGCACTTGTCGATGATAGCGTACTCGAAGCAATTGAAGATTATGCAAGCATGGCTCCGCTTCATAATATGGCGAACCTAAAGGGGATCGTCACGGCGCAAGAGGCTTACCCTGACCTGCCTCACGTAGTCGTTTTTGACACGTCTTTCTTCCAAACATTACCAAAAAAAGCCTTTATCTATGCGTTGCCTATGTCGCTTTATCGTGAGCACGGCATTAGACGTTACGGCTTCCACGGTACCAGCCACAAGTTCATACTTGATAGCATGGCAAAAATACTTGAAAAGCCAGTTTCAGATACCAGCATAATCAGCGCGCATTTAGGCAATGGCTGCAGTGTATCGGCGATAGAAAAGGGTGTAGCGGTAGACACAAGTCTTGGGTTCATTCCCCTTGAAGGCTTAGTCATGGGCACACGCTGTGGTGATTTAGATCCAAGCCTGCCTGGCACTTTGCAGAAAAAGCTTGGGAAGACAGCAGATGAAATCAGCGACTTATTAAACAAGCAGTCTGGTTTGCTCGGTATTTCAGAGCTAAGTAACGACTGCAGAACTCTTGAAGATGCAGCGCTTGAAGGCCATGAAGGTGCATTACTGGCAATTGAAATTTTCTGTTATCGCTTAGCAAAGTACATTGCAGGTTATATGGTAGCCGTGCCAACACTAGACGCTATCGTCTTCACCGGTGGTATCGGAGAAAACTCGTCGCTTATTCGAGAAACGACTATGGGGTATTTCGCTCACTTCGGAATTAGCCTAAATGAGCAAAGAAATACCGACGCGCGATTTGGTCGAGGTGGCAAGATAACCACCGATAAATCATCAACCGCCGTATATGTTGTACCAACTAATGAAGAATGGGTAATTGCGGCTGAAGCTGCAACCTTCGCTTAAATTCAATTAGCAATGCCAATGCGTAGGTGTTGGCAATAGCAGGAGTAACTATGTCTCGCAAAATTATGTTGATCCCCGTAGGTACCAGTGTGGGCCTAACTACGGTCAGCATGGGTCTTGTTCGTGCTATCGAAGAACAAGGCATAAAGCTCAACTTCTTTAAACCCGTGGCGCAACCGCGCAAAGGTGACAACGGGGAAGAGCGTTCTACCGCAATAATTGCGCATCACGCCAGCGTATCGCCAATCGAACCGTTCGGACTTGAATACGTTGAGCGAATGATCAGTAGCGACAACACCGATGAGCTTTTAGAAGAGATCATTGAGCGCTTTGAAGAAAAAAGTGTTCATGATGCGGTGACGGTTATTGAAGGGCTAGTAACCACGCGACATCATCCTTATGCCGAGCGCCTCAATTTAGAAATTAGTCGTGCACTTGATGCAGACATCGTCTTCGTGGCGGTGCCAAGTAATGAGCCGACCACGGATATTAATCACCGTCTTGAAATCGTTGTAGACACCTATGGCGGCCACAAAAGTCAAAAAGTAGTTGGCTGTATCTTCAATAAGGTTAACGCGCCTTTTGATGAACATGGTCGACTTCGTGCCGATATCGGTGCTATAGAAGCGCCAGAGCACGACGAAGAACGTACACAGGCGCTGCGCGACTTACCTATTTTCAAGAAAGGGTTGAGTTTACTTGGCACCATCGACTGGAGTGCTGATTTAGTGTCTCCTCGCGCTACCGACGTTGCAAAGCACCTTAATGCCATTTTGCTTAACGAAGGCGAGTTGGCTGAGCGACGTTTAAGTAGCGTCACTTTTTGCGCGCGCGAAATTCACAATATGACCCACACCTTGAGGCCAGGTGCACTACTTGTGATGTCAGGCGATCGCAACGATGTTTTTGTGTCGTGCTGTTTAGCGGCGTTAAACGGCACTAAGCTAGGCGCGCTTCTACTTACTGGTGGCTATCAGCCCGATGAAAACATTATGGCGCTGTGCAGCCAAGCCATGGAAACGGGCCTGCCTGTCATGCTTGTAAACTCAAATACATGGCAAACAGCCCAAGCACTTCACGCGTTCAATCAAGAAGTACCGGTTGATGACAGCCAGCGTATTGAGAAAGTGATGGTTCACACGGCGGAGAGTTTAGACGCGAGTTGGGTTAATTCACTAACGCAAAAAGTTTCTCGCCAGAAAAAGCTATCACCGTCAGCATTTCGCTTCTATCTTACTAACCGTGCAAGACAGGTAAATAAACGCATTGTGCTACCTGAAGGTAATGAGCCAAGGACCGTTGTTGCGGCTTCTATCTGTGCTAAGCGTGGTTTAGCGCGCCCAGTACTTATTGGCGATGAAACAGAGATTCGCCGTATAGCAGAGCAGCAAGGTGTAGTACTGAGCGATGGAGTAGAAATACTTTCTCCTGGTGAGATAAAAGATGACTATGTCGAAGGTTTAGTGGCACTGCGCGGTCATAAAGGCGTTACTGAAGTAGTTGCTAAAGAGTTACTAGAAGACAACGTGACTTTAGGCACAATGATGCTTCAGCAGGATGACGTAGACGGATTAGTATCAGGTGCAGTCAATACCACTGCGAACACTATTCGCCCGGCGCTACAGTTAATTAAAACAGCTGAAAACGCCTCGTTAGTATCGTCAGTATTTTTCATGCTACTGCCTGATCAAGTTTTGGTTTACGGCGACTGTGCAATCAACCCTGACCCCAACGCACAGCAGCTAGCCGACATAGCCATTCAGTCTGCTGAATCGGCGCAGATGTTTGGCATTGAGCCACGAGTAGCTATGATCAGCTACAGTACAGGCTCGTCAGGTGCAGGCAGCGACGTAGAAAAAGTGCGTGAGGCGACTAAAATTGCGCAAGAGCTGCGCCCTGATTTACTTATCGACGGCCCGCTTCAATACGATGCTGCGGCCATTGAAAGTGTAGGTAGGAGCAAGGCACCAAACAGCCCGGTTGCGGGTAAAGCAAACGTATTCGTTTTCCCAGATTTAAATACGGGTAACACGACTTATAAAGCGGTGCAGCGTAGCTTCGACTTAGTGTGCATTGGCCCAATGCTTCAGGGAATGAGAAAACCAGTAAACGATTTGAGTCGTGGTGCGCTGGTTGATGATATTGTCTTTACCATAGCACTAACAGCAATACAGGCCGCGGGTAATTAAATTTTTGTCGGTACTTATGTTTAATGTAAACTCAAGGGCGTCCAGTAGTGGTGCCCTTGTTTTAATGTTTACTGAATGCTTTTCGAATTTAAGTGTTTAACGAACTCGTCCTTGGCCAGCGCATACCTAAAGTCTCGCTGATTGATAAACAAAGTGATTCTCCCCTAATGGAAAAGCAGTATGTGCCTTGCCTGCACCGCAATACCATTCACAACGGCTTGCTATGGTCGAAAAGAAACGCCTTTGGATGTTGGTTTGAGCATGTTTGCCAGAGTTGTCATAACATCATTCCTTGTTTGTGGAATATCACAAGCATTTTGTTGCTTACCATAGCATTTCCAATATGGAGGTGGTTTCACACTTCGTGCCTGAAAATGGAGCTGCTTTACGCGGCTTTCATGTTTTGCGTAATGGCATTACCCGACATAATAAGTATGAAGGCAACCTATACCGATACTGGTATTCAAGTAATTATTTAGTTAGTTGCTGGCTTACTTACTGACTTTTTAGCGGCCTAATGCAATTAGTCTTGGGGCAAAGCAAGAGTAAGAACGAATATGTGGTTTAACAAAAAAGCTGCATATTGAACGGCTCAAGAGGCAAAGCAGGCTTTTATACAACAAATTTGTTGTATCCAAGAACAGTTGCCTAAAACGAAAAATAATTGCATTTTTAACGCCATTCTTAGATAAAGAAACCATGGCGTGGTCGACTCTGGCTTCACGGCCCCTGATTAATTAACTTATTTTTTAAGAAGATGGTTAAGTATAAAAAGCTCTATACAGCATGCTTGTTCCTCAATTTGTTTCTTCTACCTCTTTCTACTTATGGGGTGTTGGCAGGTATAGCGTCTTATTTTTTTACTGAGACTGAAGGGGTAGTTTTGTCGTCCGATAGAGTTAGAGTGAGGACTGGAAATAGCTATGTTGATGAAGCACAAATAGAGTTCACTTACAGCGTTGACGACATTCAGTATGTTTCAGATATCGTTTCACTCAATTCGAGGCTCCAACTTAAAAATAGAACGTTTAGCGTGGAAGAGCTAAAGAAATACGGGGCTGGCAAGAAGGTGAAAGTTTTTTATCCAGCTGTTTATCCTGTTTATGGAGTGCTAGAGAAAGGTGTTAAACCAAGCACCCTTTTGATGTTTCTCATTTCGCTTCTATTACTATTTGCTGGGAGAACATTTAAAAGCAAAATAAGTGTCTAGAGAATTCTGGTCGATTCAATGGCAGAAGCAACACTGGTATAGTGAACAAAAAGGCAAAACATAAAAAACACTGCCAAACGGCAGCGTTTTAGTTTTTATTCACTGTCCAAATTACTCGCGCGTCGACTTTTCAAAACTACTGCCGCAAACAGAAGCATAATAACAATTATCCATACCCCTAAATCTTGTAGGTGATAGTACGGCGTAAACCCGGTTGTGGCCATTACCGGGGCGGTAATGCTTGCCGCTTCGAATTGTGGCAAGCGTGTTGTCACCTCGCCTTGGTGGTTTATAAAGGCCGTAATACCGTTGTTTGTTGCCCTAACAACAGGGCGACCCAACTCAAGCGCGCGCATTTGTGCTATTTGCAAATGCTGAGCTGGGCCATGGGAGTGGCCAAACCACGCATCGTTGCTCACGGTAATGATCATGTCTGTATCTTCATATACATTTGCCATTACTTGGTGAGGAAACGCAATTTCAAAACAGATAGCAGGTGCTAGGTGAATGCCATTACCTACAAGATTCGCCTGCTGATAGTCACCGCGAGAGAATGACGACATAGGCAAGTCGAAAAGGGGGGCGAGTGGGCGAAGCCAATCTTCAAAAGGAACAAACTCACCTACAGGTAACAGGTGGTGCTTCGAAAAACGGTTATTGTGGAAGTATTGGTAATCAGGATACGTAGCATCTGGCGTGCGTTTACCTAGCACAATGAGGTTGTTCCACGCTTCGTCGGTTTCCCAGTTATAGTTAACAATGCCGGTAATAAGTGCGGTGTTCTCTTGAAAGGCTCTTTCATTAACTTTAGCAAGATAAGGTTGTGCCAAAGGCTCAAGCTTAGGAACAGCCGCTTCTGGCCAGATAATCAGGTCGTTATCCCACAAGCTTTCGGTTAAATTCCAATAGGTGTCCATGGTTGGGCCATCTTGCTCCGGCACCCAACGTAAACTTTGCGCAATATTTCCCTGCGCCATGCCTACAGAATAAGTTTTGTTTGGTGTAACCCAAGTATGTTGTTTAAGCAGATAGCCACTGGTAAATAAGCACAGTGCAACCAGCACTGCGTTGGCAAAAGTTCGTTTATTATGTATTAACGCAAATAGCGTAGCACTAATAACGATAAGCGCGCTTATTCCCGTTTCGCCAATAATAGGTGCAAAGCCAGACAGCGGGCTTTCTAACTGGCTGTAGCCTAACGATAGCCATGGAAAACCACTTAACATCCAGCTTCTAAGCCACTCAGCTACAATCCAGAAAAAGGGAAGTGCCATGGGCCACAGCTGAGGTGAAAAATACTTGGCAGTGAACTTGGTGGCAAGCGCTGGATATAGCGCTAAGTAACTACAAAGTAATGACATTAAGGCGATAGAGCCGATAAGCGGTAGTCCACCAAAGTCGGCGATACTTACGTGTACCCAGCTTATTCCAGCCCCAAACCAACCTGCACCAAATAACCACCCGGCTAAAAACGGGCGATGCTCCAGCTTGATAACTTGACGTATAGCAAGTGCGAGGGCAGGAATAGTTAAAAGCCACATGTTAAATGGGGCAAAAGCGAGCGTTAAACTTGCACCGCTTAACACAAGAAGAAAGTGGGGGATAAACCGTTTCAGCATAGAAGTCATCTGATGGTGGTTGATAGAATTTATATTCACAGGGTAAGCACTTATAAGTTTGTGCTCCCCCGTGCTGAAATAAGTGCTATTTTGGTGACTTCGCTATTCCAGTGAAGGCACTGAAACCTTAAGTTGTATAAGCCGACGTTTATCAGAGTTAGTCACTTTAAACTGAACATCGCCGATGGTGATTTCATCGTTAGTTTCAGGCATATGGCCAAAGGCTTTTAGCACAATGCCACCAATGGTATCGGCTTCCTCTTCGCTAAACTTGGTCTCAAAGAACTCATTAAAATCATCAACTGGGGTTAAGGCTTTAACCGAGTATGTCGACTTATTTAATGGGCGAATATCATCGGTTCCGTCTTCTTCGGTATCGTACTCATCTTCAATTTCACCCACGATGATCTCAAGAATATCTTCAATAGTGACCAGGCCGGACACGCCGCCGTATTCGTCTACAACAATAGCCATGTGATAGCGCTGTTGGCGGAATTCCTTAAGCAAAACGTCCACGCGTTTGCTCTCTGGAACAATAACCGCAGGGCGTAGGATATCTTTTAAATTGAATTCTTTTTCTGCGTTAAAAGCAAATGCAAGAAGGTCTTTTGCAAGCAAAATACCTTCGATATGGTCTTTATCTTCACTAATAACGGGGAAACGGGAGTGAGCAGATTCAAGCATTAAAGGCAGGAATTCTTCTACCTTCTTCTCTACATCTATAGTGGTCATTTGAGCGCGAGGGATCATAATATCTCTCACTCGCATTTCATTTACCCCAATAACCCCTTCAATCATTTCGCGGGTTTGTGGGTCTATGATTTCGTTCTGTTCAGCATCAGTAATAACCGATACTAACTCTTCTTTACTTCTCGGCTCGCCAGAAATTGAATTTTTTAGTTTATCTAACCAACTCTTGCCTGATGAGCCGTTGGTAGAGTGAGGATTATCGTCGCTCATAATGTCCGTTTAATTGTTAGTTCAACGCCAACGTTAAAATGGTTCTCGCTGGTCGTCAATGTTTTATTGTTATTAAGTGTTAAAGTACTTAACTAACAATGGTTTATATTGAATTGTTAATCAATAGATTCGTAAGGATTAGCAATGCCAAGGTGCGCAAGAATATCAATCTCTTTGCTTTCCATTTCCTCAGCTTCCGCATCATCAATATGGTCGTAACCCATTAAATGCAATAGCCCGTGAACCGTCATGTGCGCGTAGTGGTCGCTAACTCTTTTCTGCTGTTCTTCGGCTTCGCGGCTTATAACTGGCGCACAGATAACGAGGTCGCCTAATAAGTTGATTTCAACGCCGGGAGGCGCTTCAAAGGGAAACGAAAGCACGTTTGTTGGTTTATCTTTCCCTCTGTATTCATGGTTAAGGCTTTGACTTTCGGCTTCGTCAGTAAAGCGAATGGTCACTTCTTGCTCTGTTAACCCTTCGTACTTGAGCACGGCGTTAGCCCAAAGCTCAAGTTCCGAAGGTGAGGGAATGGCCGACAAAATGGCCTCGTCACCTTCAAACGCTTGCTGTACATCAATAATGGCGGTCATGATGCGTTGTCGTCTTTCGTTTGCGTCGAGCTATCGTTTTGAGAAGCCTGCTCACGTTGAAGTCGTAACGCTTCTTCTTTACGTGCTTTGCGAAGGCGTTCTTGCTCAGCGTCGTGCACTTCATAGGCTCTAACAATACGTGCAACCACAGGGTGGCGCACCACGTCTTCAGCGTTAAAGAAGTTAAATGAAATGTCATCCACTTCACTTAACACTTCAATAGCATGACGAAGACCTGATTTTGCACCGCGAGGTAAGTCTACCTGTGTGATGTCGCCAGTTATTACCGCTTTCGAATTAAAGCCAATACGGGTTAAGAACATTTTCATTTGCTCTACCGTGGTGTTCTGGCTTTCATCTAAAATAATAAAGGCGTCGTTGAGTGTTCGACCGCGCATATAGGCCAGCGGTGCAACTTCAATGACGTTGCGTTCCATAAGCTTTTCTACTTTCTCGAAGCCCAACATTTCAAATAGGGCGTCGTAAAGCGGACGAAGGTAAGGGTCAACTTTTTGTGAAAGGTCGCCGGGCAAGAAACCGAGCTTTTCACCCGCTTCTACCGCAGGGCGGGTAAGCAAAATGCGGCGAATTTCTTGTCGCTCAAGAGCGTCCACAGCAGCAGCGACGGCTAGGTAGGTTTTACCCGTACCAGCAGGTCCAATACCAAAAGTAATATCGTGGTTTACAATGTTCGCCACATATTGCGCTTGGTTAGGATTGCGCGGCTTAATCACACCGCGCTTGGTCTTAATATTGACTTCTTTGCCGTAGCCGCCGGTTGCGTCTTTTTCAATAACGCGGGCTTCTTGAATGGCAAGATGAACTTGTTCTGCTTCTAGCTCGGGAATACGGCCCTTAATAGGCTGAGTTTCTATGTAAAGAAGCTTAAGTAATTCGCTGGCACTTTTTATTTGCTGCGGTTCACCCAACACCTTGAATGCGTTATTGCGGTAGGTAATCTCTACGCCTAACCTGCGCTCAATTTGTTTAATGTTGTCATCAAAGGGGCCACATAAACTCGACAAACGTTTGCTATCTGCCGGTTCTAATTCAAATTCGTTACTAACCAATGTACTCAAGCTACTTTTTTCCTCGCTATAAAATGTGTTTAGGCTGGGTTAAATTGACCCACGCCAAGCTCATCGGGCAAATCTGCCTGATGCTTTGCCATGATAGATTGGGGCGAAACGGCAACACGCAAGCCCATTTCGCTCTCTCTGCGCACAACTTCACCACGTAGTGAGTTAGTGAATACGTCAGTGATGTTCACGTCAACGAATTCGCCAATCATGTCAGGCGTACCTTCAAAGTTCACTACACGGTTATTTTCAGTACGTCCCGAAAGCTCCATTGGGTTTTTCTTTGACGGACCTTCAACCAAAATACGCTGCTCTGTGCCAACCATGTGACGAGCAATACGAAGGGCCTGTTGCGTAATACGCTGCTGTAGTAGGTGAAGACGTTGCTTCTTAGTTTCTTCACTTACGTCATCTACTGCGTCGGCAGCAGGCGTACCCGGGCGAGCACTGTAAATAAAGCTGAAGCTAAGGTCGTAATCGACAGCCTGAATCAAATCCATGGTGGCTTCAAAGTCGGCATCTGTTTCACCTGGGAAACCAATAATGAAGTCGCTCGACAAACTAATGTTCGGGCGAATTTTCTTCAGCTTACGCATTTTAGACTTGTATTCGATTGCTGTATGGCCACGCTTCATCAAGTTCAATATACGGTCAGAGCCGCTTTGAACAGGCAAATGGAGGTGGTCTACTAACTCCGGAATAGACGCGTATGCTTCTATAATGTCATCAGTAAATTCAACCGGGTGTGAGGTGGTGTAACGAATTCTGTCGATACCGTCGATGGCCGCTACCAATTCAAGCAGCTCAGAGAAACGACAAATTGTACCGTCGTAATTTTCACCGCGATACGCGTTAACGTTTTGACCTAGAAGATTGACTTCACGCACGCCTTGACCTGCAAGCTGAGCGATTTCAAGCAACACGTCGTCAACAGGACGGCTTACTTCTTCACCGCGGGTGTAAGGCACAACACAGAATGTGCAGTATTTTGAACAGCCTTCCATGATTGAAACGAACGCCGTTGGACCTTCAGCACGTGGTTCAGGCAAACGGTCAAATTTTTCAATTTCCGGGAAGCTAACGTCAATCACTGACTTTGCGCCGCCCTGAAGTTCGTTGATCATTTCAGGCAAACGATGCAGTGTTTGTGGACCGAATACTAAGTCTACGAACGGTGCACGCTGACGAATGGTATCGCCTTCTTGTGAGGCTACACAGCCGCCCACACCAATAATAAGTTCAGGTTTATCTTGCTTAAGTGTTTTCCAACGTCCTAGCTGGTGGAACACCTTTTCCTGTGCTTTTTCACGAATAGAGCAGGTGTTAAGCAAGATAACATCGGCTTCTTCAGCACTTTCAGCAGCACTGTAGCCATGTGTTGAGTCTAGTAAGTCTGCCATTTTCTCCGAGTCATACTCGTTCATTTGGCAGCCCCAGGTTTTGATATACAGCTTTTTAGTCATAACAACTATTCGATAACCTGTTAGTGTTCCTGTAAGTGAGAGCAGTTTCACCGTTGTTTAGAAAAGGTGGCTGCCAGAATGTTGTTTTACGTGAGGCGCTTAAATCACCACGTAAAAAAACACTGATAATGTCAGTTACAGGAAGATGTTCAAAATAGCCGCATATTTTACCTGTTATGCAAGCATATTCCCAGTATCTTGAGACGATTCGTTAAGAATTGATCTAGGGCAAGCCGGTTCTACGTTTTACTTCACAGTGCTTTGTGTTTTAAGACATAATGCAACTGCGTGTTTTAAGGAGAATTAATGGTCGATTTTTGTATAAATGGCGGCGGTATGGTCGGTGCGGCGCTTGCGTTGGGGCTTGCTCAACAGCAGTTTAGAGTAGCGGTAATAGAGCCGTATTTACCGGAACCTTTTAACCCCGAGAAGGGGCCAGACTTAAGGGTTTCAGCTATCAGCGAAGCATCGGTGACTCTACTAAAAGCCCTTGGCGCATGGGACCACATTGCCGCCATGCGCGTAAAACCATACACTGGTCTTAGCGTGTGGGACGACCCAGCCCATCGAACAGACTTTACCGCACAAAGTATCGACATGCCCCAATTAGGCTTTTTTGTGGAAAACCGATTATTGCAACTGGGGTGCCACCACGCATTAAAGCAGTTTGACAATGTTGAGCTCATTACCGGACAATCGGTGCAAGATATTCACTTAACGAATACGGCTAAGGTCAGTCTTTCGAATGGCAGAACCATTGAAGCCAAATGGCTTGTTGGCGCCGATGGTGCAAACTCTCAGGTAAGAAAGGCGGCGGGCATTGGCACCACAGGTTGGCAATATGCGCAGCAGGCGATGGGGATCACTATAAAGATGGAGAACGCCGTTGAACCTGTAACCTGGCAACAGTTTACATCGAGTGGCCCTAAAGCCTTTTTACCTATGTTTGATAACTACGCTTCGCTAGTTTGGTATGACTCGCCTGACGAACTCAAACGGATTAAAAGTTTAAAAGCAAACCAACTTGAAAGTGAAATTCTTAAAACGTTTCCAGACGAATTGACCAGAAATGGCAATAGCTTTTCAGTTATTGATAAAGCGATTTTTCCGCTTACCCGTTCTCATGCCAATCATTATGTGAAAGGCTGTTGTACGTTGGTTGGTGATGCAGCACACACCATCAATCCCCTTGCTGGGCAGGGTGTTAACTTAGGGTTTAAAGACGTAGAAGCGTTTCTTTCTGTAAGTTCAGAGTTTAAACCTAATGGCAGCGACAGCTTATTATCAGGAAACGACAACGCATTTTCGCACAGGCTTATTAGCAACTATGAGAGGCCTCGTAAACGAGATAACTTGGTGATGATGACGGCAATGGATGGTTTTTATACCTTGTTTAGCAATGACGTTGCCCCCATAAAATGGATGAGAAATCAGCTTCTTTCTGTGGCGCAGCGTATAGAGCCTGCTAAACAAGAAGTGCTCAAGTATGCGATAGGGTTGCGATAATGGAAGTGTTAATTTTACTGGCGGTATTGTTTGGTGCACTGGCATTGATTATATCGCTTATAGAGCGTTCTAAAATGCGAATCAGTAACGAGGATGCTGCGAAATGGGCTAAGTGGATTTGGCCCTTAATGGGGATTTTGCTTATCGCCCAGTTGTTGCGGTTACTGTTCTCTTAGCTGCTGCTTAGGTTTAAAAAGTCACAAAATCTAGCCACTTGCCGAACTCAAATCAATTCACTTTTTCAAAGGTTCAAAGGAATGACCGTACAATTTTCGCAAGGGTTCTCCAATCAATGTCCGTGGGTTAATCTAAAAGGCTATAGCCTTTATTATATTTGGCAAGGGCATCCAGCAGACGAAGGTGAAAAACACTTTTATCAGTTGAAAAGTAAACCTGACCCTGAAAAGGTTGAGGTGATGTCTGCCTGCTGGGATGGCTATACAGGCAGTTACCAGTTAAGTGCCGAAGGAAGCCTTATTCTCACTCGATTTCATTACTTCCTCCCCAACGGGTTGGGGGAGTCCGATACCTTACTTGAGGAGTTACACGGCGACTTTTACTTAGAATTTAGAACCCACTTTGAAGGCGATCAGCTATATGTACCGTTTGCTGATGGTAAAGTGACTGTTGACCAGGAACAGTGGGTTGAGGTAAAGCGAGCCTACGTTAATCTGAAAACGGACAAAAATGGTTTTTCCACTTGGTTTAATCGGTTTATTCCGAGCCGCTTAGTTAAGTAAACCAGGGCTCATCCAACTGGTTTCACGGCAATTTTCATGAAATGCGCTGCGTCAGTTTTTGTAAGCCTTCATCTACATTAATGTGTTTGTTGTGGCCATTGTCCTTTCAAATCGATAATGACTTTGTCTATCATCTTAATAGTTGTTTGATTATCGTCTTGCAGTAAGGCAAACGCTCGTAAGCCAACGAACTGATTTTGAAGCCACTCTGCGGCTGTTGACGTTGGCGTATATTCAGGCAGCTCACCTTTTTCGATACAGGCTTCAATAATATTTCTAAAACCAGCCTTGAGGGTTTGCATGCTCTCAAGTACAGCTTTTTTGGCAATATCACCAATGAGTTCTAATTCTGCAATAGACTTAACCAGCAAGCACTGGCGCATGTAGCGTTGCTCGTCGGGACCAGTTAATGCTGTTTCAAAAAAGTGGTAAAGAGCATCTAAAGGCGATCGAGCTTCTGTGACTTGCTTTAAACGCTTTGCACTGTTGTCAGCATAATGCTCAACAACAAGTTTGAATAAGCCTTCTTTGCTTTGAAAGCGCGCATAAATACTACCCGGGCGCATATCCAATGCCTGCTGAATATCACGCATGCCAGCCGCCTGAAAGCCTCGCTGCCAAAAAAGCGTAGTGGCTTTTTCTATAATCTCATCGTGGTCATATCTCATCGCTGCATACCTTATACGTGAATGTTTTGAACATATGTTCAATTATCACGTGAACGATCGTTCAAGTAAACCTATTATTATTGGCATACGAGCTGTAAGTAGCGCAAAGCGTTGCTTGCAGTTTTTGATCACATCAATAGGAGAGTGACATGAGCGATTTTACTTTACACACGAAAGAGAGTGCGCCAGAAGCAGCGAAGCCTTTACTTGATAATTCGCAAGCAGCATTTGGAATGATTCCAAATCTACATGCAGTAATGGCAGAAGCGCCGACTTTGCTTGAAGGCTATCAAGTGCTGCATAAACTAGCGCAAGAAACATCGTTCAATGCAGAAGAGTTAACGGTGGTTTGGCAGGCAGTGAATGTAGAGCACGCGTGTCATTACTGCGTTCCAGCGCATACGGGTATTGCTAAGAGTATGAAAGTGCGCGATGACCTAATTGAAGCGTTGCGAAACGATGAAACACTGTCTGACAGCAAATTGAATATGCTTAAAGAAACTGTGCTGGCTGTAACTCGCGGGCGAGGTAATGTTGATAATGCGCAGCTTGACGCATTTTACAGCGCTGGTTACAAGCATCAGCAGTTGTTAGAAATCATACTTATATTGGCGCAAAAAATGATGAGTAATTATACCAATCATTTGGCCGATACGCCTGTAGACGAACCTTTCAAAAAATTTGATTGGTCGCCTAAATAATCATTTGATAGCTCTTTTAAAACGGAAGCAAGGCTTCCGTTTTTTGTTGCTGGCTTAAACGCTTGCGAGCAATCTCGCAAAAACTGAATAGCAGTAAGCTACACAGTGTGTAGATAAAAAGCGCAAACAGCATTTTCCTATTCAAAATACGACTATTAAGACGCTAAGGGCAGCTGCGGGCTTAATTCTTCTACGGTTTCCATTGCAACTAACTCTTCGTATCCCTTTTGCTGCAACAGTGTTTTCAAATCGTCGCAATTACTGCATTTATTTTGTTTAGCGATAGCCACTGCTTCGATGAAACACGATAGGTGAGTTATAGATTGTGTTTGTGTCATGGTCTACTTCACTTTTGATTTTACGTAAGTTCGTTGCTTCCATTTTTATTGGAATTACTTTGGCTTAGCCTGAAGTCACTAATGTGACGCTAGCATTACGCTTTTATGAAAAATGAGGATGAAAAGTTCAGAATACCTTGAAATGTATATACATGGGATATACATTTAAAATTCGAATAATGTGGTAGTACTTGCAGATTGTCATTGAACGACATACTGCACGTATTGGTATTTGCAAGGATTTAAGGTGTCTGAAAAAAACAAAAAGAAGAAAAAGAATAGTCAGATGATTATTCGAATCAACGACGAAGAACGTGCCCAGTTTATCGCGTTATGCGAAGACCTAGACACTTCTGCTGCTCGTGAAGTTAGGCACTTTATTCGAGAATTCATTGCCAAACACGGCGATCAATAGCGGCTTTGCTAAACGTTATGTGAGTGAGGCGGACACTACAAATAAAGATAAGGATTTACATCATGGCTAAGAAAAAAGAGTTAAAAAAAGCGATTAAAGCAACTAAGGCGAAAATTTCTAAGCAAGAAGGTAAGCTGAAAAAGCTTAAGAAGAAGCTTAAAAAAGCATAAGTGTCTATTTGGCATTCCTTGGTGCAAAAATTAGTATGAAAGGCGCTCTGAATGGAGCGCTTTTTTGTTTGATGTAGAGACTGTAACTAATTTTGTGTAACTGCC